>CANBTK010000252.1 GCA_947372365.1 Flavipsychrobacter stenotrophus
ATAGAAGATGGCCTCCCGCAACGGAGGCTATTTTTTTGTGGCTCATATGCCATATTAAAAACTGATTGAGATGAGGTTTGTTTTATTTTTCATTTGTTTGGCTATGATATCATGCGACTCAGGCGTTATCGGATTCTACAAGCAAAGCCACGTAGAGGATATTGATGTTTTGCCGTTAATAGAGCCGTATAAATTATGGACACCGATTCCAGGGTCATCTACTTGGTTCTTAGATTTTAAAAAGGAGGTGGTGCGAGCGGCGGGGAATATTTTTCAAACAAACGTGTGCGAGGTAAATGTTGCGAATCATATTATATACGGGCATTGCATTAGTCTTAATGCACAGCCCAAAGGCTATTTTGTCGTTATCCCAAAGGAAAATTTGGAAATGATGTTTCAAAATAAAGAGGAATGGGATAGTTTCCTGAAAGAAAGAAACGTGAATAGCAATCAGTTATTTGACGTTCTTGAAACATACAATGCCTTTAATATAAATTATAAAACTTTGCCCTGGTACAAGGAGATTATGGTTAAGTAGCAGGTTCTGTTTCCATAGTGTGTGTGGACTATGTGTTTGCCGGCTAATTGGCCATGTTATTGATAAACTTTCTCCAAAACAAGTAATATTTACAACTGCATGCAACCATTTATGCGCAACAAGCATTTACACTTCTGTAGCAAGGGTTGCCGTTCAGGCGGAGGTTTAAAAGCCAACAATTGCCTAAATATTCGGTGTGGCTACAACTAATCATTTTTATGCCTAATTTTATCCAAACAAAAAATAAACATGCGTAAACTATCCATTTTCACTCTCTGCTTTTTTCTGGGCGCAGCATCACTAAAGGCGCAGGAAAAGGCAACAGAAAAGGCTGCAAAGCCTGCTACAACGAAAAAGGCTGCACCTACTGCAGCTCAAAAGGCTGCAAAAGCGAAGAAGGGCACTAAGTCATTAGCAAATGTACCTCCACCGCCTCCCGGTGCCAACTTGCCTGCACCAATACCAGTGCCAATGGACGCGAACAAGCCACCAATGCCTATTGACCCGCACGCTGCACCACCACCGCCAGTTACCGGCATGCCAGGCGCAGCACCTTTGACCCCAAGGGAAAGGGCATTGCAGAAAGGCAAGGGCGATGGCCACAACCATGGTGCAGACGGGCATCCTCATGGTTTACCACAAACCCCTCCGGGCCCTCCGGTAGGCAATATGCCTCCTGGTTTGCCAGGACAGCCAGCGCCTCCACGCCCTTACGACCCTTCGGTAGACAATGTACCAGTAACAGCTAATTCAGGCGAATTCAAGTTTAAGGAAGAAACCCACGACTTTGGTTCTTTTGAAGAAGGGCCAACGGTAGAAACTGATTTCGAATTTACGAACATCGGCAAAGAGCCTATCACAATTAAGGAAGCACATGCATCGTGCGGCTGTACTGTACCAACATGGCCTAAAGAGCCGGTAGGCCCAGGCAAAACGGCAAAAATCCATGTAACCTTCAATTCAAAGGGCAGGATCGGCGTTATACACAAAGACGTAACCGTAGTATCGAATGCTAAGCAGCAGCCTATGATGCTGCATATTGGCGGCGAAGTAAAGGAAGCTAAAAAGAACTAAACTTATGCCGTCCGCAGCTGGCAGCAGCATATTCAGGCAATAGCAACAACCCGTTGTTATTGCCTGTTTTTTTGCAGTTGTACTTCCATTGTAGCGCGGTATGAGCACAAGCCCATTCCTAGCTATGCTAGCCAATAATAGGGTGCTATTAAAAGAGGAAATGAGGGTGCTTTGTAGTTTAGGTATTGTTCCTGTAGGCAGTTTTATCTTTGTCCTTGCCACCCCTTATCAGGTTTATGGCAAATGATAGTGCCATGGCACCGATGGTGCCGCCTATTATGGTGTGGACGGTTTCATTTTTAGTGAAGGTTACGTACTCGGTAATGTACTCATTCAGGAACATATTGCCTAAGTAGCATCCGGCTATGCCTACCGCCAAAGTAGCTACCAGCCCAAACCCCCTGCCTGGTAAAATCATTTGGGAAAACAGCCCAACAACCATGCCCACTGCCACAAAAATGATTTGTGCCTTATGGTGCTGGAAGGTTTCAATAATAAAAGTGACTACAGTTTCTACCACAACAGGAATTTGGGTGTAAAGCTATGAAATTTCTCTAATTTACACCCTTATAATATAAGTGTAACGTTGAATTGTAATTTATGAAGCCCATCTTAATACTATTGCTGCTGCTTGCTTTTGGCATGAAATCAAGCGCGCAGATACTGAATATTGATAAAAATGCCGTAGGCGAAAAGGACAAAACCTGGCTGGTAAATTCCAACCTTACGCTGGCCAGCGACCAACAGAAGTATAACGTGCTGGATATATTGTTTACTGGCGACGTTTCGTACAAGCACAACAAACGCAGGTATGTTTTCTATAGCAAAATAGACCGTATAACCGACGGCAAAGAGCAGATACAGGACGCTGGTTGCCTGCAGTTGCGCGACAGGATAGGCATAAAGAAGAAATTCAGTATGGACTATTTTGTGCAATACCAGTGGAACGGCGAGTGGGGTATGCTGAACCGGAGCCTGGCGGGGGCGAACTTTATACAGCAATGGGTGAACAATGACAGTGTAGATTTCTTTACCGGCATAGGCGTTTTCTACGAGCACGAATTATGGAACTATTCTGCTGTGCCTGCAGAGCAAGTGCCGCTTAATGCCCCCAATGTAGATGTGGAGCGCCCTCGGCTTAATATTACTGCAAAATACGCCCGCACTTTCCAAAAGAAATTTGACTTTGTGGCCCGTTTTTTCAATCAGTCCTCAATACAAAACAATATCGTTATTTCCCGTACTTCGATCGCATTCCAGCTAAATCTTCCACTAAGCAAGAAGTTGGCCCTTGTCTCCAATGCCGAAGGTTTGTATGATACCCGCCCGGTTGTGCCGGTAAGGAATTTCTTCTACAGCTTTTCGCAATCCATAGCGCTGGCGTTGTAATGGGCAGGCTGCAACTACACCCAAAAGGCATCGGTAGTATTATCAACAAAGGGCGTTCCCTGGTGTATTTCCTGTAGCTGTGCTAGTTGGGCCTGCGTTGCTGCAGCCTGGATTTCATTGAAAAGCACCCTTTCCTCAAAGCGGATATGCTTTTCCAAATGTTCCTGCACTTGCGCTAAAATGGCAATACTGCCTTTCGGCTCACAGAACAGTTGCGCAAGGGCTCTATGCTCTTCAATGGCCTGTTGCACCAGCTTATTTTCCATTCCTAAAACAGGGAAAAGGTATTTTTCTTCCACCTCAAAGTGAGGCAAAAGGTGGGCAGTGTGAAACCATGCAGCATAAGCATATACCCGTTCGGCAGGTATACCTTTTGCCAGCCCTGTTTTTATCTTCCAGCAAAGCAATAGTGCCTGGTGGTGCTCCCTGCTGAGTGGTTGTAGGGCAGGCACCCTTTTTTGCGGCTTCAGGGTGCTCATAGGTGTGTTTTAAGCCTAGCTACAATCGCTGATGTTGCGGCATTGGCATATACGCCATAACCGTTAACTAATACTCCTTTCAAGTTGTGCTTTATAGATGAAATTGCGAATAAAATCATTTCATCGCCCGGGTCGGTATTCCCCTCAAAACGGTAGGTTTCATCAATCTCAAATTCATCAGGCGAAAGATGGGTTGAGGAAGTATGGCATAGGAGCTTCTCAGCATCTGTGAGGATAGAGAAATCGCTGGTATAGCCCCTTTTCGCAAGGGCATTAACCGCTTCGCTTAGTGTATCGTATGAATGCTGGTTTTCCATGGTAGTTGGTTGGTTGTTAGTTGGGCTGCAACTGGTGAAGTAAAAATTACAGGCTTTTTATAAAACTACGCATTAAAGCGGAATGTAGAGGCTGTGCAGCCCGGATAAGGGTAGCGAATTTGGGCTTTTCTTACTTATATTTAGTTATGCAGGTTGTTAGCCATCCACTAAATGTAATGGCCCCTCCCGAAATGCAAGGCCTGCATTGAGAATATACCTGAATTGGGCTTCTTTCGTACTGAAATTGGGATTAAATCGCCTTTCAGCACTTGGCTGTGGGTGCAGCAGGCTCTTTTATTTTCCCCAAACATTACTATATTTACACATCCTGTTTATACAGGCAGAAAATACTACTTAGATGTCAAAAAACTTAGGCGATCTATCGCGCAGAAAAGGGCTTACAGGAAACCTGTTTGAGGAATTGGGCATTGCAGCAACAGCAACAGGCACCGTATCGAAAGCCGATGTAGAAAGGCTTTCTGACGAATTCCTTTTTGGTAAAGCAAACGTTTACGGTACTACCACATTTTACGACTTCCTGCGCCCCGAAAACCAGGGCAAAAAGGTGTATGTATGCAACGGCAGCAGTTGCCTGAGCGCAGGTACGCAGCCAGCTTTAAAAGCAGAGCTTTCCAGGCACTTCACAGAAGCTGAAATAGGCGAAATGTGCTGCCTGGGCCGTTGCCATGAAAATAGTTCGTTCCATGTAGATGGTAAAAACTATTCCGGTGATGCCATTAATGACATTGCAGAAATAAAGAAAGATAAAAAAGTAGTAGCTGATAAATACAATGTGGCTTCTCGTGGTACTGCAGTGCTTACCAACGCCTTCCCTGGCATTGACGAGTATTATAAGATATTGAAAACTGCACTGAGCCTTAGCCCGGACGAACTATTGGCCGAGCTGAAAACATC
>CANBTK010000253.1 GCA_947372365.1 Flavipsychrobacter stenotrophus
GGCCGAAATAGTGAAGGGGCTGCGCATATTCTCAAGGCTGGATGAAGATGACCTGAAAAAAGCCGACATTAATGAAGGCATGGACTCTACCCTTATCATCACCAATAATATGCTGAATAACCACATCAGCGTACAAAAGAAATATGGCAACCTGCCACTAATAGAATGCTACCCGGGCAAGCTCAACCAGGTGTTCCTGAACATTATTTCCAATGGCATCTATGCTATACAGAAGAAATTTGGCGAGAAGGATGGCGGCATACTATCTATAACCACCTACCACGACCCAACCCATGTGTTCATAAAAATCGCAGATAACGGCACGGGCATGGACGAGCAAACTAAGAAAAGGCTGTTCGAGCCCTTCTTCACCACAAAAGACGTGGGCGAAGGGACAGGGCTTGGGCTTTCAATAGCATACAACACAATAAACAAACATAATGGCCAGATACTGATTGAGTCGCAACTAGGCGCTGGTACAGAATTTATTATTAAACTACCGCTCGTACAGCAGTAGTCTGAAATTTATGAGTATGGAAAAAATAAAGGTCCTGTATATTGATGATGAGCAAAACAACCTCAACAGCTTTAAGGCCACATTCCGGTTCGATTACGCAATACTTATCGCAGCTACCACTGCGCAGGCACATACATACCTACAGGAAAACCCTGACATAAGGATTATTCTCTGCGACCAGCGTATGCCTGACAAAACAGGTGTGCAGTTTTTTGAAGAAATACGCAATGAGCACCCCGAGCCAATAAGGATGCTCATTACCGGCTACACCGATATTGAGTCGGTGATAGAGGGCATTAACAGGGGGCACATATTCAGGTACATTAAAAAGCCGTGGACCGATACCGATATAAAATCGGCGATTGAAGAGGGCAACAAATTTTACCTGACCAACTCACTGCTGAGCATTAAGAATGCCGAACTACAGTCGGCATATGACGAGCTTGGCAAATTTGCCTACAGTGTTACCCACGACCTGCGCGGCCCGTTGCTGAGCGTGCTGGGCGCACTGCAAATAGCTGAAACAGTTGATGACCCCGACGAAGTAAAAGAAATATTGGGTATGATGGGCGTAGCGCTCACCAAACTCGATGACTACATTACCAGCCTGCATGAGTACTACAGCCTGAAGCGTGGCAAATTGGTTTACGAGGAAATTGACTTTAATACTATTGTTAAAGATGTTGCAGGGCTGTTCCGTATTGCAGGCAGCATGGAACAAATAAAATTTAACGTTGAAGTAAGCCAGCAATCGGCATATTATTCCGACATCGTTTCAATAAAAATAATACTCAACAATCTGTTTTCTAACGCGTTTAAGTACCAACGCAAAGAAGCTACGGATAAATACGTTGATGTAAAGATTGATGTAGAAAATGGCAATGCCGTAATTTTTGTAAAAGATAATGGCATAGGCATACAAGAAGAGCACATTGACAATATATTTACGATGTTTTTCAGGGCCACATCGCAGGATACCGGCTCTGGGTTCGGCTTATACAATGTGAAAGACGCATTGAATAAACTAAACGGGGCTATAGAAGTAAAATCAGCAATAGGCGAAGGAACAACATTTAAGGTCACTATACCAGGCAGGACACATGGTTCAAAATAAGAAACAGCATTTTATAGTTATTGACGATAGCAAGCTAGATTGTTTTATCGCCGAGAAGATTATAAAAAATACAGGGAAATGCGAATCCGTAATATCATTCCAGATAGCAAAAGACGCCCTTGCGTACATAAAGGCAAATAATACAACCTCCACTAACCCAACCATTGTACTTGTAGATATACAAATGCCGGTTATGAACGGCTTCCAGTTTGTTGAAGCTTTTGAGCAACTACCTGCAGCAGTCACCAGCAAATACAGCATCTTCATTATCTCGTCCTCCATTAACGACGATGACCTGAACAGGGTACACAATTACAAGTCCATCAGCCAGTTCCTGAATAAGCCGCTTACCAGCAACAACCTGTCGTTGCTGATATCGAAAGAGTAAACGCCATACTGTTCATTGCCCTATTCCGTGATTGCTATTTTCAATAGTGATTTTAATCAGCATGGCTCGGTTTAAACCATTAAAAGCGTAATTTTGTCACGTATTAATGACTTTTTGACCACCGGCAGCTATTTTTTGGGGTAACCATGAAAATTCAGGAATGTCTTTTAACAAACCGCTGTTGGCCTTTTACTAAAAAATGGATATTCAAAGTATAAAAAACAGGTTTGGGATTATAGGCAACTCACCGGCGCTCAACTATGCCCTTAACACTGCCGTGCAGGTAGCTAATACCGACCTTTCGGTACTTATCTCTGGTGAAAGCGGCGTAGGTAAAGAAGTCTTTTCCAATATTATCCATTCCCTTTCCCCAAGAAAACACAACCCATTTATAGCGGTAAACTGCGGGGCTATACCCGAAGGCACTATTGACAGCGAACTGTTCGGGCACGAAAAAGGCTCGTTTACAGGGGCTGTTGACAGCAGGAAGGGGTACTTTGAAACCGTAAACGGTGGCACTATCTTCCTTGATGAAATAGGTGAAATGCCACTGGGTACACAGGCCAGGCTTCTGCGGGTACTGGAAACCGGGGAATTTATAAGGGTAGGTTCGTCAAAAGTGCAGAAGACCGATGTAAGGGTTATAGCTGCGACCAACCGCGAACTACTGGATGTTACCAGCCAGTACAAATTCCGAGAAGACCTATACTACCGCCTGAGCACTGTGCCTATAAGGGTGCCATCGCTCAGGGACCGGAAAGAAGATATACCATTACTGTTCAGGAAATTCGCCGCCGACTTTTCGGAGCGCTACAAAACAACCTCTATACAGCTGGACCCTGCTGCACTACAGCTGCTTGTTAACTACCCGTGGCGCGGCAATGTACGCGAACTAAAAAACGCAGCCGAGCAGATATCCGTACTTTCAACCGATAAATATATTATAGCCGAAGTGTTGCAAAAGTTCTTGCCCCAGCGCGATAACTCCCGCAGCCTGGCACTGGTGCACTCATCCGTTCAGGGCGGTGGCAGCCATCAGAATACAGGCGACTTTAATTCCGAAAGGGATATCTTGTACAAACTGTTCTTTGATATGAAGAAGGACATGAACGACCTGAAGCAAATGATATTTGACGTTGCCAACCATCAGGGGTATACCCCGGTGGACCCTACTTCCAAAAGCATTGTACAGGTATATAATGAGCCAGAACCTATCAGCAACAATACCTACGCCAACAACACCCCCATACTTTTAGAAAACAATGCACCCCATGAAGATGTGGAAGAAACCCTATCGCTGGCCGACCGCGAAAAGGAATTCATAACGAAAGCATTAAAGAAGCACAAAAGCCGCCGCAGGGATGCCGCAACCGAACTGGGCATATCTGAACGCACGCTTTACCGTAAAATAAAAGAATACGGAATAAAGGAATAACACCACGACAACAATCACCACCACGACAAACAATGCCTCAAAAATATTTTGTAGCAGGAATAGATACTAATGCCGGAAAAACATTGGTATCAGCTATTTTGGTTGAAGCCCTTAAAGCCGACTACTGGAAGCCCGTACAAGCCGGCGGGCTTGATGACAGTGATACGATGATGGTATCGTCGCTGATAAGCAACAGCCAATCTGCAATGCACCCGGAAACAGACCGGCTGACGGAGCCTATGTCGCCCCACATCGCGGCGGCAAAAGACGGAGTGGTTATTGACATAGAAAAATTCAAGCTACCCATTACCAGCAACAACCTTATTATTGAAGGCGCGGGTGGGCTGTTGGTGCCCTTAAACGATGATTTTTTAGTGATAGGCCTCATTAAAAAACTGAATGCAGAAGTAATACTGGTGAGCAGGAATTACTTAGGCAGCATCAACCATACGCTGCTATCGGCACTGGCGCTGGAACAATACCACATAAAAGTGAAAGGCATCATCTTTAACGGGGCACCGAGGGAAGGCACCGAAGCCGCGATACTTGGCCGCACAGGTTACAAAGTGCTGGGCAGGATAGATGAAGAACCGTTGCTTGACAAAGCTGTTGTACTCCGGTATGCAGCGGAATTTTCAAAGGCACTTAACGATGACTGAACCCACTAAGGCCAACTGGGCCGCTGCTGACGCCACCCACGTATGGCACCCCTTTACACAAGTAGGCTATGCGCCCGAAAATATAATTATAGAACGTGGCGATGGCGCCTGCTTTATAGATATTGATGGCAACAGGTTTATAGATGGCATAGCATCCTGGTGGGTGAACCTGCACGGCCATTGCAACCCTTTTATCATTGCTGCTATTGGCGCACAACTACTACAATTAGAGCATTCTATCTTCGCAGGCTTTACCCATAAGCCCGGCATTGAGCTTGCACAGCGCCTGCTTACCCATTTACCCGGGTTTGATAAGGTTTTTTTCTCCGACAATGGCTCTACCTCGGTTGAGGTAGCACTTAAAATGTGCTTCCAGTACTGGGCAAACAAAGGCAACCCCAAACATAAAGTAATAGCATTTAAAGATGCCTACCACGGCGATACATTTGGCGGCATGTCGGTTGCCGCACGCAATGCATTTAATGCGCCATTTGCACCCTTGCTATTTGATGTTATACCCATAGAGCTGCCCACCGCCCAAAACATTACGGCATTGCTGGCAACAGTAGAAGAAGTATTGAAAAACGAGGATGTGGCC
>CANBTK010000254.1 GCA_947372365.1 Flavipsychrobacter stenotrophus
AGCAAGGCATAAATATTTATTGAATTTTTGTTTTCAGGATTTTGTTATAGTAGTCATTTTTGCCCGGCCTGTTTTTTGCCAGGGTTAAGGCGGCATTTATAACAGAATCCTATTTTTTTTAACTAAAAGTTTGTAAATCAGGCTTTTTGAAGAGGTAGTACAAATATTTGTTTGTGTTATGCTTTACTTCCGCTATAATCATTTCTTTTCCTTTCCGTGCTGTTGCCAAAGGCTAAGTGCCCTATTTTATTGGCTTTTAACATTTCAATTTAATTGCATAATACAATACTCTTATACTATTTATTACATATTTGTAATACATGTTACTATTTTTGTAAAGTGTGGATTGGCAAAGCTTTGCAAAAGCGGGTACAGGTGTATATATTTGCATCATGAGATTGGAAGAGGCTATAAAAAGTACGCGGTTCAGGGATGAGAAGCATAAAGTTTCGGTTAACCTCCTTTACACTACTTACTGGTTAAAAAACCAGATAAGTAAGGAAATGAAATCAAAGGGTTTAACTTTTGAGCAGTTCAATATTATGCGTATTTTAAAGGGTAGCCACCCCGAAAATATGTGTATTAAGGATATTGCTGACAGGATGATTGAGAAGAATTCAAACGTACCGAGGATTATTGACAGGCTTGTGATTAAGAAATTAGTGAGGCGCTCTACTTCAAAGGTGGATAAAAGGGAAACCCTGGTTACTATTACTGAAAAAGGCATGGAAGTGCTGGAGGAAGCGGGTAAACTGGCTAGCCACTTAACCAGCGAAGTAATAGGCCTTAGTGAAGAAGACGCACAAACCCTTAACGAGTTGCTGGAAAAACTAAGGCATAAAGAGGACAATGCAGTGATTGATGCCCTGTAAAGGTTGCTGTTGGCCGGTTAGGCTATTATGGTTGCTTCGCACGGGTTCGCTTAAATACTGAAACCACGTATTACATAATTACAGGGCACATTGTTGCCCTGTTTTGCTTTTAGTTAGTGCAGGTTTTATTGCCTGTATGCAGGCTTACTTTACTTTGCCGTATAATTTGCTTTTTACAATACCCCACTTGTGCAGCCTGTGCGTTAAAGAAACACGAAGTACGCCACGGCCATATTTCATGCTGCGGGAGAAGTTAATGCTTGATGCTTCAGGGAAGTATTTGGTAGGGCAGGTCACTTCGGCTATTTCATAACCATTCATGAATACCTGCGAAATCATTTCATTATCAAACACAAAGTCATCGCTGTTGTGCGTAAAATCAATAGAGCTGATAACGTCTGACCTGAAAGCGCGGTAGCCAGTATGGTACTCACTCAGCTTCTGGCCTATCATTATATTTTCAAATAAGGTCAGGAACCTGTTGAAAATATATTTGTACATAGGCATACCACCCCTCAATGCCCCCATGCCCAATATGCGGCTGGCCAGCACCACGGGGTACAGGTCGTTAGCTATTATTGATGACATGGCATGTATCAGCTTGGGTGTATATTGGTAGTCGGGGTGCAGCATAATAACTATGTCGGCACCAATTTCCATGGCTTTGGCATAGCAGCTTTTCTGGTTGCCGCCATAGCCTTTGTTCACTTCATGTTTAATAATGTGCTTGATACCCAGCCTTTTACCGGCTTCTACCGTGCCATCCTTACTATTATCATCTACAAGTACAACATCATCGACAATATCGAATGGAATCTCATTATAAGTGCGTTCCAGGGTCAGGGCCGCATTATAAGCAGGGAGTACTATAACAATTTTTTTACCGTTGAGCATAATTTGGCTTCAAAAATAAAAATTTGAATGTAAAAAACAGTATTTAATTTTAATTAGTTCGAACTCATGCCTAAAGCAGTGCTAAATTCAACCCTTTAACGGTATCAAATTAGATATATTGTTGTGCCCGGCTTATGGGTTTTGTATATATTGCGCTGGTTAATGGAAGCAGCCATACATATTTATATTGCCAGTTTTAGCGGGCCATTGCCCCCTGATAGGTTTTTGCATTTACTCGGTTCGCTTTCGCCAAAAGAGCAAGGGAAGATAAGCAGGTTTAAGCGCTGGCAGGATGCCCACGCCAGCTTGTACGGCAAATTGTTGTTGCAAAGGGCAATGTCCGATTTGCGCATTCCGCCCATGGAGCTGCAATACACGAAGTATGATAAGCCTTTTTTTGATGCCCCATTTGATTTTAATATTTCGCACTCAGGCAACTGTGTGGCCTGTGCGGTTTCCGATACGGTAAGGGTGGGCGTGGACGTTGAATTGGTAAAGGATATGAACCTGGATGATTTTTCTTCATTCTTTACACAAATGGAAATGGAAGCAATTGCCGGTTCGCCTGCCCCGGCTGCTGAATTCTTTAAAGTATGGACACGCAAGGAGGCTGTAATTAAGGCTGACGGCGGCGGTTTAAACCTAGATTTAAGGCAGATATATGCACTTGCTGATATTGTGCCTTTAAACGGCATAAATTGGCATTTGCAGGCTGTTGCTGCGCCCTTGGGGTATGTGCTTCATGTTTGCTCTGACAGGGTTGCGCAGGTACTTGTAAATAACGTGGTGATAGAATAGTTTTTTTGCTGGCTGATAAAAGTAAAGCGGGCTACCCAATAGGGCAGCCCGCTTTGTTATACAACCTTATTAGGGATGTTTAGTTTTTAATAAACTTATCCGTTTTCAGTAGGTTGTCATTGGTATCATACACCATAATGAGGTACATGGCATTCGCGAGGTTGGACACATCTACCGACGTAGCATCATTGATCCGTGTGATGATTTTGCCATCCATAGTAAGTACAGACACATTGACCTTCATAGGTGCTTCAATGCGGATGATATCCGTAGCCGGGTTCGGGAACATCCTGATATCAGCAGCGCTGGCGATAGCATTGACCTCATTCACGCCAGTGCTTACCGTATAGCCTGCTGAAACAACGCTGCAGCCATGGCCATCCGTAACTTTTACGGTGTACACGCCCGGTGTAGAATAACTGTAAGTGCTGCTGGTAGCACCCGCTATAGCCACGCCGTTTTTATACCACTGGTAAGCCGCAAACGAGCCCGTAGCCAGCGTGCTGGTACCCACCAGCGTAATAACAGGGTTAGGCGGGTTGACAATGCTTACAGGGCCTACCGTATCCGTAGCGCAGCCATTAGAGATAATAGCCGCATAATTGCCTGAAGTACTAGCTGTATAAGAGCCATTGGTAGCCCCTGCAACAATAACGCCATTCTTATACCACTGGTAAGAAAGGCCTGTAGCCGAAGAAACCACAGAGAGCACCACAGGGCTGCCACCGCATAACGTAGCGCCGCCCGGTGTTATAGAAGCAGTTATAGAACCGCCCGAGGCCACCGTATAAGTAGCATAAGCGCTGCAGCCTGCACCATTGGTAACTGTATAGGTAATAGTAACCGTACCCGCAGTAACGCCTGTTACCACACCCGTGCTGCCCACAGTAGCCAGGGCGCTGTTAGATGAACTCCATGCACCGCTGCCTACAGAAGCCGAAAGCGTGATACCCGCACCTAAACAAACCGAAGAAGGGCCGCTGATAGTACCCGCCGAAGGCAAGGCAATAACAGTTACCGCAGCAGTAGCATACACCGTACCGCAGCTGGAAGCAATAGTATAAGAGATAGTAGCCGTACCAGCACTAACACCAATTACAACGCCCGCAGAGGAGATAGTAGCCACAGACGCATCAGCAGAGCTCCATGTGCCGCCACCCGCTGCATCAACAAGGGTAGTGGTAGCCCCTGCACAGATAGTTGTAGTACCAGTAATAGTACCCGCAGAAGGGCCTGCAGCAGTAGTAACCGTAGTGGTAGCCACTGCAGTACCGCAGCTGTTAGTAACACTGTAAGAGATCACAGCAGTACCCGCAGCCACCGCAGTAACATTGCCTGCGCCATCCACCGTAGCCACACCTGTAGCTGAAGAACTCCAGCTACCCCCGGTAGTAGTATCCGTTAAAGTAACCGTAGAGCCCAGGCAGATAGCCGTAGGGCCACTGATGGCACTTACTGTAGGCATAGCATTAACCGTTACCGCAGCAGTAGCCGAACCAGAACAACCTCCCGAAGTCACTGTATAAGATATGGTAGCCGCACCAGCGCTTACAGCATAGAGGTTGCCCGAAGCGTCCACCGAAGCAATGGCAGCAGCCGAAGTGCCCCATGTGCCACCAGCAGTAGCATCAGATAAAGTTGAAGTCCCGCCTGCGCACAAAGTAGTGGCACCGGTAATAGCCGCCACCGAAGGAGCCGCATTAACCGTTAATGCCGCAGTAGCCGTAGCCGAGCAGCCTGTGCCTACCGTATAAGAAATAGTTACCGAACCAGCACCCACGCCAGTTACCACGCCAGCCGCATCTACAGTAGCAATGGTGATATCAGAAGACGACCAGTAGCCGCCCGTAGTAGCATCAGTAAAGGTAGCCGAAGTGCCAGCGCAGATGCTCGAAACGCCGCTTACCGCTGCCACCGTAGGCACCGTGCCCACCGTATCAGAGATAAAGGCAGCGCCCACGCAGCCATACACATTGGTAATGCTGTAAGAAATAGTTACCGAACCAGCACCCACGCCAGTTACCACGCCAGCCGCACCTACAGTAGCAATGGTGATATCAGAAGACGACCAGTAGCCGCCCGTAGTAGCATCAGTAAAGGTAGCCGAAGTGCCAGCGCAGATGCTCGAAACGCCGCTTACCGCTGC
>CANBTK010000255.1 GCA_947372365.1 Flavipsychrobacter stenotrophus
AATGACGGGTACATTCTTCTTTTGGGCATGTTTCGAATTTCTCCTTGCACCAAAATCACCCTACCGCATGCCATTGATAATAGTTCAGATTATAATTAATATTATTGTTTATATTAGCATTGCAATTGCTCTGTTAATTAAACCTGAAAAAATAAACAATGAACAATGACTTTCCACTGCACGTCTTTATTCTTGGCACTCTCATCTTATTATTCTTTACTTTTTTCATCATCATCTTCCTCATTACCCACAAGAAAAAACGTTACGAACACCTTTTAGAAAAACAGGCGATGGAAAATAATTATAACAACCAGCTGTTGCAAAGCCGGCTGGAGGTGCAGGAGCAATCGTTTAAATATTTCAGTGAAGAGATACACGATAATATAGGGCAGTTGCTGAGCATTGTGAAAATGCAGTTGTATAGTATTAAGCGCAACAGTGGAGAGGCGGAAATTGTGAGCCAGGCAACACAGAGCAACGAGCTGCTGGGCAAGGCTATAACCGGTTTACGCAATATAAGCCACACGCTCAACAGCACTTTTGTAGATAATGCCGGGCTGGAAGCTGCCATAAAAAAAGACCTGGAATACATTTGTTCGGCTAAGGAGCTGCAATGCCAGTTCCATAAAACCGGGGAAGGCAATAACCTCACCAGCGAGCAGGAGCTGCTGGTGTTCCGCATAGTGCAGGAGGCAATGGCCAATGCTATAAAACACGCCTCGCCCACGGCTATTGACGTTTGCCTGCATTATGAGCCGGGTGGGCTGAAGGTGGAAATAAAAGACAATGGCTCTGGCTTTGAGGTGGGCGGTACTGCCAATGCCGGGCTTGGGCTCAGCAATATGCAGGTACGTGCAAAGCTGTTGGGCGGGCAGTTGGCCGTAAAATCGGAAAAAGGCACAGGCACAACAGTAACTTTGGAGATAAAGGGCATGCCTGACAATAACGGGCTGGCCGGGGCGGCTGGCAATTAACCTATTACAAATCCCTTAAATAACCTGATAGAATGATAAAGATTGCACTTGCAGATGACCATGCCATACTGAGGAAGGGCGTAGCTGAGATACTCGCCCGCTTTGAGGGTTTTGAGGTGGTTTTGGAGGCTGGCAACGGCAAAGAGCTGCTCGCCAAAATGGAAGCGGCCGCCACTTTGCCGGATATTTGCATTATAGATATTAATATGCCCGAAATGAATGGCTACGAAACTACAGCAGCCATTAAAAAAGCCTGGCCCAATGTAAAGGTGCTGGCGCTAAGCATGTATGATACCGAGCTGAATATTATAAAAATGCTGCGCAATGGCGCTAACGGCTACATTCTTAAAGATAATGACCCGGAGGACCTGCGCATAGCCATTAATGAAGTGCATAAGAATGGGTTTTACCATACCGAGCTGGTTACGGGCCGTATGCTGCACCTGCTGCACGATGCGGGCAGCAAGGTGGCACTTGACCTGCCGGAACGCGAGCTTAACTTCCTGAAATATTGCTGTACGGAGCTTACCTATAAGGAGATTGCCGAAAAAATGTTCCTGAGCCCCCGTACTATTGATGGCTACAGGGAAGCCCTTTTTGAAAAGCTGCAAACAACATCGCGCACTGGCCTGGTAATGTACGCCATTAAGGCGGGGCTGGTTGATTTAAAGTAGGGGATAGCAGATAAACTATATATTGATTGCCATTTATTTGAACAAAGGGCTTGTTATGGCCGCTACAGGCGGGCCTGTAATGGCGAACTGCAAACTGCGTTAGGTTTGCAGCATTAATTTCATTTATTTTGTGCTCATTGTTCAATCCGTTGCCGCCCCGACATGCTGAAATTTTTTTGTACGCTACTCATTAGCTGTTTACTTATAACTTACCATGCTGAGGCGCAAACCTGGAGTGATAATGAAACAGTGCCATGGCTAATGAGCCGGATAACACTGCTGGCCGATACTTCGATGCACGGCAGGGGTTATGTAAAAAACGGGCGCGAAAAAGCGTCGGCTTACCTGCAGCAGCAATTTAAAAAGAACCACCTGGTGCCGCTGGGTGTTAATAAAAAATACACGCAGCCTTATTATTTTCAGGTAAATACGTTCCCGGGCAAAATGGAACTCGCCATTGGCGGGCAAAAATTGCAACCGGGTGTAGACTATATTATTGAAGCTAAAAGCGTTTCGTTTTCAGGGTCCAAAATTCCCGTTAAAAAAATAAACCTGGAAGGCATAGCTACCAAAACGCAATGGGATGCACTGCTTGCGGCATTTGGCAAGGCTCCCGGGGCTTACTACCTGGCCAATATGGATACCCTCAGCAAGGCGCTGGGCATAAGGCGTGCGGCGTTGGTGGGCCAGTTACCGAAAGGGTGCTTCATCATTCCACAAAAAGATAAGTTTGTCTGGACGGTGTCGCGCAGTAACATAAAAGCTACGGTTTTCTATATCAAAAGCGGCATAGAAGTGGCCGATAACCAAACGGCCGACGTACATGTGGAAGCCAAACTGCTGAAGAAGTGTAAAAATGACAACATTATTGGCATGATACCCGGCGAGGTTAAAGACACTTTTATTGCCATTACCGCCCACTACGACCACCTGGGCATGATGGGCAGCGAAACAATCTTCCCCGGGGCCAGCGACAATGCCAGTGGCACAGCTATGCTGCTGTATTTTCAGCATTATTTCCAGGCGCACCCGCAGCATTATTCCATATTGTTTATTTCGTTCAGCGGTGAGGAAGCCGGCCTTATGGGCTCCAAGTACTTTACATCGCACCCGCTGGTGCCGCTCAAAAAGATTAAATTCCTTACAAATATTGATATAATGGGCGATGCATCGGACGGCGTAACGGTAGTCAATGCAACCGAATACCCGAACCATTTTGCACTGCTGCAGGGGCTGAATGCCAAATATGACTACCTGCCACAGGTAAAAAGCCGTGGCAAGGCTGCTAATAGTGACCACTACCACTTTACAGAAGCAGGCGTACCGTCGTTTTTCGTTTATACCAATGGTGGCAAGGGCTATTACCACGATATTTTTGATAAAGCAGAGGAATTGTCAATGGCGAGGGTAGATAAAATAGCCCAGTTATTGATTGACTTTATAAAGGAGATAAAATAATGCTGGCTTTTATTTGGGCTAAACATTGTATATTGATACGTATTTATTATTTTTGACTTTTCGGCATAACAACACTTAATTATATGAATAAGGCATCCCTTCGTTTTTCAATACTTATAGCGTTATCGGTTTTTGTATTATTTGGTTGTAAAAAGAACCACCCCCTCAATACTTACCCAGCCAATAGCAGGCTGCTAAACGTTACGAGGGAGTCAACTAAATACTCACCGTTATCAATAGCCGGTGGGGTTGTGAACGAAAATTACAGGTTTGTTTACGATAACCTAGGCCGTGTTTCACAAATTTTCTACAGCACAAACGATATCAGTAAGTCTAACACAATCAGCAACTTAATATACAAGGGCGATACTATACTTGACCGCATTACTTTCGTAAATAATGTGCTGTCGGAGCAAGACACGTTTATTACCGACCTTCATGGGCACATCACTAAAACGTATATACAGGGGAGTGTGACCAGCTACCAATACTATGGCGACCTGCTTACCAGGGTTGACTATAACGACGGTACTTTTGAAAACTTTACTTCTTATAACGGTAATTTTACGGCAGCCAAATCATCGTTGGGTACCGTGCATGACACCAGGTTTACCTATTTTACTGACAAACCCAACCGTGCTGGCGATTACTTCCACCTTGTTTCTATGTTCAGGTATGGTTACAACCTTTTCCAGAACCAGAGCCTTGTTAGTACTATCACCATCCCTACAGGCACTACCACAGTTAATTACGTGATTGATGGCGATAGCAAGGTTACCAAAACCACAGCAAATGTGGTAGATACATCAGGCTACTACCACACCGATATCTACGACCTGCAGTACGAAAAGTACTAATACTGCCGTGCCATACCTTCATCATGCCTATACAGCTATCGGTAGCATAAATATTGCTATTGGCGCTAACTGTAGTAATTTTACTGCTTACCCGTGTAAACAGGACTATGGAACAGTTTGTAAATAAAGTTGCCGAAAGCGGAATCATAACACTTGACCTTGCCCCATACATGCCTACCGAGGCTGAATGTGCGGAGTTCGACCTGAAGCCTTACCTTTTCAGGGAGATGATTTTGCGTGAAAAAGATTTCAGGGCAGCTTTACTTACTACCGATTGGCAGCAGTATGCAGGCAAGCATGTTGCATTGTTTTGCTCCGCTGATGCGATAGTGCCTGTTTGGGCCTATATGCTCATTGTGTCATACCTGGAGCCCCTTGTGTCATCAGTTTATTTCGGCACTGCCGATGAATTAAAAAAATCAATAATAGACAGCAGGCTTAAGGCAATAGACAAGGCTGACTATGCCGATAAAAGGGTGGTGATAAAAGGGTGCGGCGACGTGGCAATTCCCGAAGCTGCTTACACCGCTATTACCTACCACTTAAGGGGAGTGGTAAAATCTATCATGTATGGCGAACCCTGCTCTACTGTGCCTATTTATAAGAAGCCTGCAGGCCCCAAACAACAGGCTATATAATTTTATTAACTCTTAGTAATAATTCTCAGATAAATTGTTGTTTATACCAACTATTTTGGGGCGCAGGCTGTC
>CANBTK010000256.1 GCA_947372365.1 Flavipsychrobacter stenotrophus
GCTACCAACAATACTTATGCGCCATCACTGGCTGCCTCTACTTATTTCCAATGCATTGTTACCTGCACTACCAGTGGCAGCGCAGCGGTTTCAGGTTCTGTCTTCCTTAATGTTAACCCATTGCCGGTTATTTCGGCAATATCAGGCCCTTCAGTTGTTTGTATAGGTTCTACCATCACGCTAACCGACACTGCTACTTCAGGCAGCTGGTCAGCAACTAACGGTTCAGGCACTATCACCTCTACCGGCGACTTCACTGGTGTATTTGCAGGCACCGATACCATCAGGTACAGCTCTACCAATGGTTGCGGCACTACCACCGCTACGCAGGTTGTAGGTGTGTTCCCTGTAGTAACACCGGGCTTATCAATATCGGCCAACCCGGGCTTATCAGTTTGTAATGGCTATTCAGTTACTTATACTGCTACCGGCATCAATGGCGGTACCAGCCCATTGTACCAGTGGTATGTTAATGGTACTTATGCTGGCTTAGGCGCATTCTTTACTTATACGCCATCTAATGGCGATGTTATAAGCTGTACGTTGACTACCAGCGCGCCATGCGCTACGGCAGCAACGGCAACTGCATCAGTAACCATGCTGGTTACTTCGTTGCTTACACCGGGCGTTGTAGTGGCTAACGGTACACTGGGCGATACTGTTTGCGCAGGCACTTCAGTAAACTACTATGCTAATATTACCAATGGCGGCAGCACCCCTACCTACCAGTGGTTCCTTAACGGCACACCTACGGTTACTACACCTACTTATAACTACACGCCATCAGGCGGCGATGTTATAGGCGTTAGGATTACCAGCAGCTTCACCTGCGCTTCGCCAACCACAGCCTACGACACAATGGTAATGGTGGTTGATGCATCTGAAACACCAGATATCAATATCACCGCTTACCCAGGCTCTACTTCATGCACAGGCTATGCGGTTACTTTTTCAGCGCATTCGCGCTACAGGGGTGATAACCCACACTATATCTGGAAAAAGAACGGCATCAATGTAGCTACCGGCCTTACATTTACTTATATCCCGGTTACGGGCGACAGCGTTCAGTGCCTGTTCTACAGCAACGCCATCTGCCGCACAATTGACTCTGTTTTCAGTAACGTAATCCATATGACAGTTGGCGCTGCTACCACCTCTTCGGTTAGCATCAGTGCCTTCCCCGACACTACCATACTTGCTGGCACCAGCGACACTATTTCAGCTGCTGCCCTTAATACAGGCGCAGGCACTACTTACCAGTGGTACCTTAACGGTGTAGCTGTTGCAGGCGAAACCAACGCAATATATGTGAGCAGCACATTTGCCGACCACGATTCTATTTACTGCGTAGCACATGGCGACAACCCATGCTCTAGCCCAGCAATAGTAACCAGCAACGGGCTTGTAATACATGTTATCACGGTTTCAGGCGTATATAATGTAAGCCCATCGGTAGGCGCTATAAGCCTGGTGCCTAACCCTAATACTGGTTCATTTACTGTAGAAGGCTCTGTAACAGGCGATGCTAAAGCAGCAACCGTACAGGTAACCAACTTACTGGGCAGCGTTATTTTCGCTGAAGATGCGCCTATTGTTAATGGCCGCATCAGGAAGCAAGTAATAATGAACAGTGAAGTTGCCAATGGCCTTTATATGCTACAGGTTATTACCGGCAGTGGCCGCCAGGTAACCCGTTTCAACCTTAACAGGTAATACGTTTTTCAACTTATAAATATCTAAGCCCCCGAACTCCGGGGGCTTTTTATTTGTGGTAAAGTAGTTACGGTTGCAAACCGTAAAATTTGGGTAGGCACCGGTTGCCGCACACCAGCCTACGCCTCAAACCGGCGCCAGATGGGGGACTCTGCGCCTTCTCTGCGAACCCTTCGCGTCTTTTGCGTGGTAAACTTGTTGCTGAACACAAAACAAAAAAGGCTGCCCAAAACGAGCAGCCTTCTTAATGCATATTGAAAGTTATCTTACCTCATGAACAACAGCTCACGGTATTTTGGCAACGGCCACAGCTTGTCTTCAACAATCAGCTCCAGCTTATCGGCATGGTAGCGGATGGTATCAAAATGTGGTTTTACCTCGTGGCAATAAAGCAGTGCGCGTTCGTGCATATGCTCTTCATTGTTGGCCTTTTTGCGGGCTTCAATCATAGCTTCCACGGTATCGTTAATGTGCTGTATGTGGTTGCTGAGCACTTTCAGCAGGTTCAGCTGAGCTTTGTAGCTTCCTGCATCCAGGCCTACGTCTTTAAGGCCACGTACGTTTTCTATAAGTATGTTCTGGTAAGCGATAGCAGCCGGCAATATGTGGTTGGTTGACAAATAGCCAATAACACGGGCTTCAATCTGCACCTTTTTTACATATTCCTCCAGCATTATCTCATGGCGGGCTTCCAGCTCACGCTTGCTGAAAATACCGTTCTCATAAAATACCTGCTTTGCTTTGTCGGTTATATATGCATCAAGGGCTTCAGGCGTAGTTTTGAAGTTGTTAAGGCCACGGCTCTTAGCTTCTTCAGCCCATTCCTCGCTGTAGTTATCGCCTTCAAAACGAATTTTCTTCGAATCGGCAATATAAGCGCGCAATATCTGCAGGATAGCTATTTCCTTTTTCTCGCCCTTCTCTATCAATGCATCTACATCTTTCTTGAAGTTTTTCAGCGATTCGGTCATTATGGTGTTTAGGACCACCATTGGTGCGCCGCAGTTAGCTGAAGAACCTACTGCACGGAACTCGAATTTATTGCCCGTGAATGCAAATGGGCTGGTACGGTTACGGTCGGTATTGTCCATCAATACTTCAGGCAGCTGCTTGTGTATATCCAGCTTCAGTATTACTTCGTCCTGCTCAGTGAATTTCTCTTTTACCCTCGATTCTACCTCGTCCAATACCTGTGTAAGGTACTTGCCTACATATACCGAAATGATTGCTGGGGGTGCTTCGTTAGCGCCCAGGCGGTGGTCGTTATTAGCTGATGCTATAGAACCACGCAGCAAATCGGCATAATCATGTACTGCCTTAATTGTATTTACAAAGAAGGTAAGGAACATCAGGTTGGTACGTGGCGTTTTGCCGGGTGCCAAAAGGTTGACGCCAGTATCGGTAGCCAGGCTCCAGTTGTTGTGCTTACCGCTGCCGTTTACGCCTGCAAATGGTTTTTCGTGCACCAGCGCCTTAAGCTTGTGGCGCTTTGCAACCTTGCTCATTACGTCCATCAACAAAGTGTTGTGGTCAACGGCTATGTTCACTTCTTCGAACATTGGTGCACACTCAAACTGAGAAGGTGCCACCTCGTTGTGGCGGGTACGCAATGGGATACCTAATTTATATGACTCCTGCTCAAAATCCTGCATGAAAGCAAACACGCGCTCAGGTATAGAACCGAAGTAGTGGTCTTCCAGCTGCTGGCCTTTCGCCGGGCTGTGGCCCAGTAAGGTACGGCCACACATCATTAAGTCAGGGCGGGCATTGGCAAGGGCTTCGTCTATAACGAAGTATTCCTGCTCCCAGCCCAGGGTAGCAACTACCTTAGTAACATTCTTATCGAAGTAATGGCAAACATCAACGGCAGCTTTATCAAGGGCGGCTATAGATTTCAGCAACGGAGCCTTATAATCAAGCGACTCGCCATTGTAAGCAATAAATATAGTAGGGATGCAAAGGGTTTTACCAAAACCGGCTTCCATAATGAAGGCTGGAGATGATGGGTCCCATGCGGTATAGCCGCGGGCCTCGAATGTAGCACGGATGCCGCCGTTAGGGAAGCTGGATGCATCAGGCTCCTGCTGTATAAGGGCATCGCCATCAAATAGCTCTATGGCTGTGCCATCGCTTTTTATAGTAAAGAAGGAATCATGCTTTTCAGCAGTGGTGCCGGTAAGTGGCTGGAACCAGTGGGTGAAGTGGGTTACGCCCCTTTCTTCAGCCCATGCCTTCATACCTACGGCTACCTGGTCTGCGATACGGCGGTCAATCCTTTGGCCGGACTTAGCGGAGTTCATAAGGCTTTTGTAAGCCTCATCGCTCAGGTGCTCCCGCATTGTGCGGCCGCTAAATACGTTACTCCCGAAGATGGCAGTTATTTTTTTGCCGCCATAGCCAGAAATTATTTTCTCTTCGCCCTGTAATGACTGTAGGGCCTGAAAACGTAAAGATGACATAATATTAAATTTTGTACAAATCTACACGTTTTCTGTAAAAAACAAGAAATTTCGGCTGTTTTTGTAAAATTTTACCACATTGCAATTATTTTGCAACTATTAGTTGATGCCCCAATCCTGCGACCGTACTACATAAGTGCATGTAAAATCAGCCAATATGATACTTTCCACAAATATTATTTGCAGCACCTTTTCAGTTTATAATAAATCGTAACGTTATAATTTTATCCCAATTGGGCTCCAAGCTACATATGCCGTCCGTCAGGCCTTTTGTGGGTATTATGTATCGCATATACCCGCACTTCGCTTTCGGCAATGGCAAAAACAACCACGTAAGGAAACTGCGGGATAGCCACATCCCGGAGCAATTGCTTTTTATCAATATAGCTGTAGTAGTGGGGATGCTCTGCTATTTCAGAAAAGCGTTTTTGTATTGCATCCAAAAATCGATCTCCGAGCCCTGCTTGCTGCTCTTCGTAGTAGATGT
>CANBTK010000257.1 GCA_947372365.1 Flavipsychrobacter stenotrophus
ATGCCCGACCTTGCGTACGGCATTACCACCTTTAGTATGGTTTGCCATTGTGTGGCACCCATTGCCAGGCTGGCTTCCCGCATATTTTTGGGTACATTCCTTATGGCATCCTCGGCTATTGATATGATGGTGGGCAGCGCCATTATGGCGAGTATAATGCTACCCGATAAAGCAGTTTCGCCTACATCAAGCCTGAACACTTTCTGTACCAACGGCACAATAACGATAAGGCCAAAGAAACCATAAACAACACTAGGTATCCCTGCCAGCAGCTCTATTACGGGCTTTAGTATTTTCCTGGCTTTAGGGTGTGCTATTTCGGCCATAAATATGGCTGTAGCCAGCCCAAATGGGAGTGCCAGCAATATAGCGCCAAGGCTTACCCACAAAGTGCCCAGCAATAGTGGTAAAATACCCAGTTGCGCCACAGGCTTGGCGGTAGGTAGCCACTCCTTCCCTTTTACAAATTCATAAACGCCAATGTTGCCGACCTTAATTAACTTACCTGAAAAGTTGCTGACCAGGTTCTTCTTCGGGAAATAGGCAAGGGCCCTGGGATGTGTAGCTACATAGTTATTCAGGCAGGTATCAATATGCTCCAGGTCGCTTCCTATCTGTTCTTCGGTGTAAAAGTTGGCCAGGTCATCCACACTAAACAACTGTATGGAATCGTCGTTGCCACCCAGTTGCTTCCAGTTATATATTTTCTGGTCAAAAATATTTTTAATATCTAACGGCGATATTTCGTTGATAGGGTTGGCTTTATTTACAGACAATACATAACCATCTTCCAGAAGGCTCTTCCTGAAAACGTTGATACCTTCCTTAAACAAAAAAATGATGATGAGTATTACAGTAATGCTCGTTATAGCGCTACTTGTAGCTAAAACACCAACCTGAAAACTATTGAAGACTTTTTTCACCAACTTATATTTAGAAGGGGGATAACTGCATTCAGCCCCTATCCCCCCTGTATTATTTGTTATTCAATTAACTCTGCCTGCCAGCACCTGGCGTTCCCACAAGATATTAACTCATTAACCCTAATAGCTATACTATTGTGTTATTATTGCATTAAATATAATAAAACCGTTGGCTCTGAAACCTATTGCTGTTAACGCAACCGCCTGGCTGGCTTATTGTCATTACAGTGCCAAATAACCAACTTTGTCTACAATGGCCTGGCCATCCTTCGACATGATAAAATCAATAAAGGATTTCACTTTTGCCTCATTGTTGCTGGTGTAGTAAACATATAAAGGGCGTACAATAGGGTAGGCGCCACTTTTAGCGTTAGCCCTTGTTGGCTCAATGTAAGTTTTGCCATCATAGCTTATAGCCAGCTGGCGTACTTTGGCATTATCATAGGCCATGCCTATGTAGCCAATTGCACCCTTAGTTTGTGCTACACTCTGCACAATAGCACCTGTAGCAGGCATAGCCAGTACTGTTGATGCGAAGTTTTTCTTGTTGTTGACGTGCTCTTTGAAAAATTCAAATGTACCTGAGCTGCTCTCGCGGCCATAAACAACAATATTGATATCGTCGCCACCAACCTGCTTCCAGTTCTTTATTTTACCAGTGTAGATACCTTCCACCTGTTCGCGGGTAAGCTTGGTAACCTTGTTAGCCGGGTTTACAATTAACGAAAGGGCATCCTTTCCTATCACAACTTCTTTTACTTTTTTACCAGCCTCTGTCAGCTTTATCTTCTCTTCCATTTTAATCTTCCTGGAAGCTGTTGCTATATCGGTAGTATTGTCAACCAATGCTGCTAAGCCCACACCTGTGCCGCCGCCTGTAACTGATACGGAGCCCTTGCCACTTTTGTTATACACTGATGCTTCTTCCTGCGCTATTGGCAGAATAGTATCGCTGCCTTTTAACTTAATGCTTTGTGCAAACGCTGTACTAGCTGCTACCAGCGAAAGTGCGAAAATTACCTTCTTCATGTTTATTGTATTTACTTAGTTTGAGAATTTGTATTGTACCCTTACAGTGAAAATGTTGTCTTTTAAATCCTTGCCATAACCACTCAATTTTGTAGCATCATTTTTAATTATATCGCCATAAAGTGTTATTTTCCAGTTTTGGTCATAGGTAAAAAAGTAGCCAAGGCCCAGTGTCGAGTATTTGATATCGGCGGAGCCCAGTGAACCAGCGCCCGTTACTGCGCCTATTTCGCTTTCCTTAACTTTTGTGTTAGGGTCATACCAGTCATACTTGATAACTATGTTATGCTTGCTATTGGCAATATTTTGTATCCAGTAAAAATAAGCACCATTAAAATTGCGTTCAAATACATTAGCAGTAACAGCGGCATTAGGTGTAGTAGAAGACGTAAGTGTACCTGATTGTGTGCCAGTAATGTACTCTGCCCTTAGTGTTGTGAGGCCTATCTTCCAGTCAATGCTTAACTGTGCATCTGCACCGTAATAAATTTGCCTCATTTGTTTATCTGCATAGCCAGCCGAAGAATCAGTTGCCAACCAATAGTGGTTGCCCTCAGCGTTGCTCATCAGTGTATTGATATATTTATTGCTGTTTTTGAAACCGCCATTGTAGTAGCTTATTCCGCCTGAATATTTTATAGTTTCATCTTTGTTGTTCTTGAAGAAGCTAAGCCTCGAAATCAGGTCTTTGAATCGGTCGAAGTCGTTCGCTAGTGCACCTGTTCCGTTATATATGCCTGCCTCCAATTTGAAGAACCTGAACCTTGAAGTTTTGTTTGGCATAATATAAAACTGCCCGCCAAGGTCTTTTTCGCCAGGGAACAGTGTTTGGCTCATCCTTCCCCTCTCAGGTGTTTCCCTTACGCCAGAACTATAGGTGACTTCATACCCGAAAGGCTTGTCCATGCAACCTAGCTTAAAGCCGAACCATTTTATATATGGGTCCAGTATGTTAGCATATGCATCCCTTAATGTCAGGCCATTTTGCGAGTAATCAACCTGCACTATTCCTTGGGTCATAATGTTACCTTCATCATCTACCCTGGAATAATCCATTTTCACACGGCCCCTTCTTATAGCAAACCTTTTATCGGTACCTGGAAGGAAATTACCGCCTGCGAATGATGCGATGCCCTGCGAATCGGCAAGCTGGGCATTTGCTTGTATGTAGCCCGTAAACTTCAAATTTGACCTTTTTAACTGATCGTTTTGTAAATCAGCAACTTTGTCGGCCAGTTCGTTCATGCGTTGTTCTGCATCAACTGAATCTCTGGCTTCCTGC
Organism: Flavipsychrobacter stenotrophus; assembly: GCA_947372365.1. Taxonomy (GTDB): domain Bacteria; phylum Bacteroidota; class Bacteroidia; order Chitinophagales; family Chitinophagaceae; genus Flavipsychrobacter; species Flavipsychrobacter stenotropha_D. The sequence goes on from CANBTK010000257.1 coordinate 3,235, forward strand.
GCAAACACTGGGCTTATGGATGCCATGCACAGCGAAGTTAGGAGCATTAGTTTTTTCATTGCGTTAATTTTATGTTGCAAAATTGTGAACGCAACATTACCTCAATGTGACGCGAATATTAAGAAATTGTTACCTCGCATTACATTTATTCGTACTTATTTGTTTTTGAACACTTAATATATAAATAGTATTTTCTTTTATCTTTTCAATGTTAATTTAGTATTATCGTAAGGTTAAGTAGCAGTGTCACTTACGAATATATATATTCGTGATAAAAATTATTTTTTGCCATTTTGATCAGCATATTATTATTTATTTGTAACTCCGATGCCCAAAGCCAACTTAAAATTGTTACTTGTTTTACCCAAAAAAAGTACCGCTTTTACGTAATTGTAAAATAAGTACCACTAAACAATTATCTGTTTACCTTTGCGGCAATGACTACTTATCCAACCATCGTAGAACTAAAGAAAGGCGGTGTAATACTTATAGATAAACCCGCAACCTGGACTTCTTTCGATGCTATTAACAAGGTGAAGGTACTTACCCGTGCCAAAATAGGGCATTGTGGTACGCTGGACCCACTGGCAACCGGCCTGCTGATATGCTGCACCGGCGAGATGACCAAGAAGATATCAGACTATCAAAAACTACCCAAAGAGTATACCGGCATCATACGCCTGGGCGCTACTACAGCATCGTATGACCTGGAAAGCGAACCTGAAGATTTCAAGGATTTTTCTGCTGTAACCGAAGAGGAAATACGCAATTTAGTACCCACTTTTACGGGCGATATCATGCAAACGCCACCCATACACTCTGCTATAAAAAAGGATGGAAAACGCTCTTACGACCTTGCCCGTGCAGGGGTAGAGGTGGTGCTGGAATCGAGGCCTGTTACAATAGGGGAGTTTGAAATTACGCTCATACAGCTGCCCGAAATCCATTTCAGGGTAGTGTGCTCCACAGGCACTTACATCCGCTCCCTGGCTAACGATTTTGGCAAGGCGCTGGGTTGCGGTGGTTACCTACAGCTACTTCGCAGGACAAAAATCGGTAACTTTAAAGTGGAGGATGCCCTTACCCCACAACAGTGGAAAGAGGTTTGGAAGCCTACCGCCGAACCAACTGCCAGGCCAATAATTTAATAGTATTCTTGATTTTTTGTTGCTACCCTTCCTATTTTCAAGATTAGGGGGTAATACACAATAACGGGCCCCGTTTTACGTATCGTAAAACGGGGCTTTTCTTTTCTATCCGGTTTGCCTGTCAAATTCAGGCTATTCATTTCGTGCTGTAACCCCCGGCCCTAACAGGCAATGCACTTAGTCCTGCGAAACATCCTTTGCCTATAAATAGTTGATGCCTTCAGTACCATGACATTTACCTGAATCCTTAACTTGATGGCATTGCCCTTAAA
>CANBTK010000258.1 GCA_947372365.1 Flavipsychrobacter stenotrophus
CATCCTTGGCAGTAATAACATTATACCCTGCCTTACCAAGAATATTCTTGATAGCCTTCAGCATAATATCATCGTCCTCAATTATTAGTACATTAGCCATTATTGCCTGATATTATTATTGCCTTTGTTTTAAAGCTGTAACCACACTATAGCCCTCCGCACGTAACATATTGTTAAGTTAACAATACCTACACAAAGATAAGCGTTTTAACTAACATAAAAAAACGGATAACAAAAATTGCGAAAATCCGTGTGCCAACCTATACTTATGCAAATCTATAAAAAAGTACCGTACTACAAAACTTAGGGATTACGCATTCCGAAATTTAATATTAAAAATCACACAGTTATGCTAATATGCCCATCCCGGGTACCGGTTTTACAAATTGCCAGGGAAGGTGAAATAAAATGTTGTGCCTTTGCCTTCTTCACTATCAAACCAAATATTGCCATTATGTGCTTTGGCTACCTGCAGGGCTATAGATAAGCCTATACCATGCGGTTTTTCGCCTAACGTACCATATGTTTTACTTTCCGTAAACATATCAAATACCCCTTTTTTGCTCTTTTCTGAAATACCAACGCCGGTATCTTTAATTGTTATAAGCACATTACCATCGTTATACGATAGCGAAACAATGATTTTTGACCCTTCGAAGCTGAATTTAATTGCATTGCCCAGCAAATTCTCAATCACCCTCCTCACCTTGTCCTTGTTTATTATAGCAGCTACATCTGGCTGTTCATACCCCACCACTATCTCCTGGCCCTTAAGTGCCGCTTTCACGCTGAGCAACTCAATACAGCTATGAAGCAATTTATTGACGCTCACGTTTTCCTTTGACATAGAACGCGGGTCTATCGTATCTGCAGCTTCCAGTATTTCATTGCTCAGGCTAAGTGAATTGCCACAGGCTTCCTGTATCAGCTCCAGTATTTCTTTTTGTTCTCCGGTGAAGTTACCGCCTTCTGTAAGCAGTATATCTGCAAGCGCAGCAATGGCAGATATGGGGCTCATAACATCGTGCGCTACCGACCTCAGTATGCGCGATTTATCTTTATCCCGGGCCTCCAACTCGTGAAGCACGTTTTCTAACTTACCTTTCTGGCTGCCAATTTCCTGGTTTAGCCCCTTTAGCTTATCTAAATCCTTAGATGACCTTGCCGAATTCCGGAGTATCATGAAAATGACCACAATAGCCATTATAGCAATTATGGCGGCTATTATCAGGTATACATCCCTCATTTCCTTTTCCTTCTCAAGTAGCGATAGCTGGTGCTGCCGCTCCATGCTCCTCATAGTGCCGGCAATATCTGACGCTACCAACAACTTGTTGCTGGCCTGGAACGAGTCGTTTTGTTTGATATATGCCACAGCATACTTGCAGGCTGACAATGAATCTTTGCCCCGTGTATAGTACTGGTACATCAGGTTGTTCCATTGCATCCCTACGAATGCATCTGGTATTGTATCCAGCTCAGCCCTCATAGCATACAACACGCCTTTTAAAGCCTCTTGCCGGCCTTGCTTCAGGTAAATATTGGCGAGCTTTACCTGGCTAAGCTCGGCATCGCTGTTTACATAACCGCGTTTCAGGTTTACCGCTATGCTTTTTTCCAGCAGGCCTATGGCAGTATCAGGCTTGCCCATAGCCAGGTAGCTCTCGGCCATATTGCCATAAACCACCGCCTCGGCACTCTCGTAAACGCTCACCGGCTTGGCGGGGAATTTGTTATAACTGCTGTGTATGTATGCCAGCGATTTATTAAAATAGATGAGCGCACTATCATGCATACCTGCTTTTTCGTAGCTCAGGCCTATGTTATCCAGTATTTCCTGCCTGCGGTAGAAGTAAGTAAAGTTTTCAACACAGTTCATCACCTCGCCATAGGCTTGCTTAAAATAGCCTGCAGCATCCCTGTATTTTTGCTGCCGGTAAAGTATCATACCCATGTGATAGCTGTACATGCTTACTGCGCAAGGGTCTTCGTTGGCAGTAGCCAATACCTTGGCAGCGAAATAGGCTTTATAAGCTTCGTTATAAAACCCCTTGAAGTATAGGGCATCAGCCCTAATGTTTATGGCTTGTATATGCCTAATGGGCATATTATTAATTTGCCCGCTTTTCCATAACAGGTGCAGCATACTATCTGCGAGCTCTATGCACTTATCATAGTCTTTATAGTCCCGTTCATAAATTGCACTGATGTAGGCGTAATAGTTCAAGTGGTCGTCCAGGCCCAGGCCAGGCAAAGACGCATGCTTACTGCGGATAAGCCTAAGAGCCTCACTCTTGCTACCTGAATCATAAAGGCGCTCGGCAACAATAATAGCACTATCAAAAACCGGGGTACTGGAAGGCAGGCTGCCGCCGGGCCGGCGGCAAGAACAAAACAAGAAGCTAAAAGAAATTAAAATATAAATTATTTTCTGCACAAGCTTTATTCTAAAGGGTTCTATACCTTAACTGGTTATAAAGTACACAAAATAGGGCTTTTATTTTTAACAACCTACAACCGCCGCGCCTAACCAAGCTAACAATTATAAACCCTGAATTAAAATTTCATACAATTGCGCCCACAACCCGGCTGTGCCGCAACCGAACGCTGAGTGCCCCGAGAAAAATCATGCCTATCATAAAAACCGCACTAAAATCATAGCTCAGGCGATTTGTGCTTGTAAGGCATAAGCCCAATCATTACATCATCCCCTTAATAACACTGCCCAGCTTTTTTAGTGCCCTATCTACCTCGGGAGTCCACTGCATGCCGTAGCTGAGGCGGAAACAATTCTGATAACGGTCTTGCAAGGTAAAAATGGTGCCGGGTGCAATGCTTATTTTGTGGTGCATGGCTTCGGTATATAAGTGGTAGGTATCAATTTTTTTATCCAGTTCCACCCAAAGTATAAAGCCGCCTTTGGGGTTGGTGAGCTTAATCCCCGCCGGGAAGTATTCCCCTATGGCCCGGGTAAACTGCAGGCAGTTGGAATGCAGGGTCTGCCTTAGCTTGCGCAGGTGGCTTTCGTACCTGCCTGTAGCCAGGAAGCTGCCTATAGCTGCCTGCTGTGCCGTTGCCGACGTAATGCTGTGGTATAGCTTCAGGCTCTTAACCTTATCCAGGTACTTGCCGGGGGCTACCCACCCCACCCTGTAGCCGGGGGCCAGCGTTTTGGAGATGGAACTGCACCAGAGCACATTGCCTTCCTCGTCAAAACTTTTGCACGACAGCGGGCGCTTATTACCAAAATAAACATCGCCATACAAATCGTCTTCTATGAGCGGCACGCCATGCTTCGATAATAGTTTTACCAATGCTTCTTTCTGCTCATCGGGCATGCAGTAGCCCAGCGGGTTGCTGAAATTGGTAACAAAAAAGCAGGCTTTAATATTATGCTGCTGCAATGCCTTTTTTACATCATCGGGGTCCACGCCTGTATCGGGGTCGGTAGGCAGCTCTATTACCTTAAGCCCTATGCTCTGCGCAAACCTGAGCGTACCAAAGTAAACCGGGCTTTCCACGGCTATGGTATCGCCGGGCTTGGTAATAGCCATCAGGCAATAAGATATGGCATTCATGCAGCCTGATGTGGTTACAATATCATCAGCACTCAGCTTGCCGCCCCATTGCATGCCCCAGCGCGCTACCTGCCTGCGCAGCAATTCATTGCCAGCCAGCTGCTCGTATGATGTGCCGTTAGAAGGCAAATCCCTCAGCGCCTGTATCATTGCTTTGTTAAGCCGGGCCAGTGGCAAAATCTCTGGCGCGGGCACGCTCAACGAAAACTTGGTAACACCCGGCATGGCAAAATCGTTATACACCTCGCCTATTATGGTTTCTACATCCTTGGTCTTTGCTGTTTGCAGCGGGTTGCTCTTTTCTATCTTCTGCGGGAAGCGCGACGGGTTAAAACTTACATAGTAGCCCGACTGTGGGCGCGATTCTATAAGCCCCTTGCTTTCCAGGTGGTAGTAAGCCTGTAGTATGGTGCTCACGCTCAGGTTGTGCTCGTTGCTCATAGCCCTTACTGAGGGTAGCTTGTCGCCAATTTTCATTAATTCGCCCAGTATCTGCCGCTGAATTTTCTCTGCCACCTGTAGGTACAAATGGCTGCCCTTCGGTTTTAGTGCTGCTTCCATAGAAAAACTGTTATGGTCAAAAATACGAAAATTGTATCTGTTTTGTACCAATAATTTTTTCCACTTTTGCCAAAGGATTTATTCCAGTTCAATGGCGAAACAAACAAAAGCATACGCAGCACTTATTTTCGTTTGCATAGTGTGGGGTACTACTTACCTCGCAATAAGGGTAGGCGTTATGCACTACCCGGCATTTTTATTCGCAGGCGTAAGGCAAACCATTTCCGGCATTATACTTATGGCCATAGCCCTGGCCGCCAGTAAGGGCAGGGATTTTTCTAAACAGAATATACTACGGCAAATGGCGGTAGGCTTCCTGATGCTCACCATTGGCAATGGCTGTGTAACCTGGGGCGAAAAAACGGTACCCAGCGGCATAGCAGCCCTTATCTGTTCCATCATGCCCATATTTGCAGTGGTGTTTAATCTGATGGCCTCTGGCAAGGAACGTTTTAACCTGCTCATAGGCGGCGGCATGCTGCTGGGCACGCTCGGGGTAGGCCT
>CANBTK010000259.1 GCA_947372365.1 Flavipsychrobacter stenotrophus
ACCACATACCTACCTGCCGCTCGCGGTGCACTATTTTCACGAACTCCTCGTTGGTAAAGGCATCGGTAAGCGAGTTGGAGTCGCATATTATTTGCAGGCTGCCCACCATCTTGCTTTTATACAGGCTGTCAAAAACTATAGATGAGGCATAGTCGGCCTGATGGGCGCATTCGTGGTGGCGGTCATAGCCATAGGTGCAGATGTGGTAGCCCCCATCGCCAAAGTATTCAATATTCAGCGAGCAGGAATCGTTGATGCCAAAGCTCTTATCCGGCACGGTGCCAGCAAAAGTATCGGTGCGGTGGGTTTCGCCACCCGGCTTGCCATAGCTGAACTCATTTACTATCCACGGGCCGGCTTTATCCAGTATGCGCTTGTATTGTAGTTTGCTGTTGATGTACAGGTACTCCACAATATGGTTAGCCTGGTAGCGCTGCTTCAGGTAAGTGCTGGTGTCGTCGCAATCGGGGTAAATATAGACGCGGGAAATTTTACCGTCAACTTTCGCTTTTTTCTCGCAGATATTAAAGCTGCAACAGAAAAGTGTTATGCCAATGATTATTAAATATTTCCCCATGAATGAACCTATCAAAGTGGAAATTTAATAAAAATACCTGATTGCTAATAACGTTGCAGCAAAACACCTTTCATGGCCCTACGCCTGCGGGGCGGTGTTATAGCCGCAGCAGCCGTGCATCCTGCCCTGGAACTGTTGCTTTTGTTCATCAGTAAGGGTTTGCCATTTCATCTGCATCATTTTGCGTTTGTGGTAGCCACCCATCCCGCGCCTGCCCCTGAAGCCGCTGAAGAGTATTTTTGACAACAATAAGATGCCCGCAGCCTGCCATATGCTTATGGCGCTTATGTGCAGTACGGGCGTAAGCGTAGCATTCCATAACAGCATTACCACCCCACTAAAGGCTGCCGCGCCAAGGGCTACTGCCCCTATAACCAAGGGTATTTTTTTCATCCATTTCTTTTTCATAAAACTTATTTTTCACCAAAGCTATTAACCATTAGTGCCCGCACGAAGCTGTTTTCAGGAACTAGCAGTTAATAGTCGGCGAAAGGGGCATAATGGGCGGCAGGTGGCAAGTGTTTTTTTGAAGGCACTCACCCAAGTTATCCCCCTTTTTATACGTCTATATAAGTACACCGCCAATCTTTTGATCCTTTTAACACACCCCGCTATGAAAAAACAATTGACTTTTCTTGTTGCGCTTAGCTTGCTTGCATGCAGTAATACAATAGCCCAGGCTACATTTTTTACTAAGGATTCAATAGATATAAACAACATTAACGCACAACTGATGGTGCATGGCGATATGTGGTGGGACCCTGTAGCGCAGGTGCCGAAGTGTGAATTCCCTAAGGGCAGCGGCAAGCACATAGGTTTTGCCAGTGCGTTGTGGATGAGCGGCTACGATGCTATGGGGCAGTTAATAGTGGCTTCACAAATGTACCAGCGCGATACCTGCGAGTTCTGGCCGGGGCCGCTCGATACAGCTGGGCACATTACTTATGCTACATCGCAAAACTGGGCCAAAATATGGAAAGTGAACCGGGCTGATATTAACGCCTTCAGGGCGCTGGCCAGCCATACTACTACCAATACGCCCGCCGCCATACTCACATGGCCCGCCGCTGGCAATGCAAATGCAGCAGGCAATGGTGGTGTAGCCCTTACGATAGCCGCCGGGGCAAGGATGGCCCCGTTTGTTGATTTAAATAGTAATGGTATTTATGAGCCGCTTGCCGGAGAGTATCCCGATATAAAAGGCGACCAGGCGCTTTGGTATGTATTTAACGATAACCTGGCACCCCATTATATAAGCCAGACGGGGTCATTTAAGGCAGAGGTACATGTAATGGCTTATGCCTACAACAGGGGCTCGTCTATCATAAACAACGTAGTTTATTATGAATACGAGATTGTCAATAAATCACACTTCACATGGCTTAATTTCAGGGTAGGGCAGTTTGCCGATATGGACCTGGGGTATTATGCCGATGACTATATAGGTTTCGATTCCGTGCACAGGATGGGTATCCAATATACTGCGGGTGCGGCCGATGGAGCGTCTGCAGGGTATCCGCATGGTTCCTATGGCACGAATGCGCCGGTGGTAGGGGTAAGTATGGTGGTGATGCCCGGCGATGCTGGCAGCACTTATGCGCCCGCAGGTTGTTTCGACTACTTTAATAACGATTGGGGCGTAATAGGGAACCCTACTAATGGCGTACAGTTTAGTAATTATATGCGGTCAATGATGAGGAACGGCAATCATTTCAATAATGATTTTGCAGGTTATGGCACCGCTTCAAGTGGTATGGGTACGGGAGCCCCGGTAAACTATGTTTTCACCGGCGACCCTTCAGATACAAGCCAGTGGTCAGAGTGTGCATCTAATAACCATACAGGCGATCGGCGGTTCCTGATTTCAAGCAATGATTTTACCATGGCACCCGGGCAGGTACAGAAAGTGGTAATGGCCCTCGTGGTTACGGACACCAACCAGGGCGGCTGCCCCGGTGTTTCATTCCACGACATAAAATCAGTCGCAGATACGGCGTGGCATTATTACTACAACCCTTTGCCCGCGCTTGGTGTAGCAGGTGCCCCGGCAAAAAATGACGCCGAAGTAAATGTGTACCCTAACCCTACAAGCGGCATACTTTTTATAGAAACGGCAGGCAATAATGTAGCCAACGAACACATTGCGATATACAACTCCATTGGCCAAATGATCAATGTACCCATCTCCGGTAGCGGAAAGAAGAAGGAAGTCAGCTTGACTTCTTTCCCTGCCGGCATGTATTACCTTTTGTACAGGAGCGGAACAACCCAGCAGGCCATCCGCTTCGAAAAACAGTAACCCCTATTATTATAGTTTGAAAGTTTTAAAGCCTGCATCCTTTTTAGGACGCGGGCTTCTTTCTTTTTGTTAGGAAGGAAGGAACTATTTTAATTGAATAGCACCCCAAGAATTGTCGCTAGTTTCTCGTCTATATTGTTGATGACTTGTGTTGTGTATTGATAACCTGAGAAATACCCCAATTATGAAAAAAGCAGCTACATTTATTTTCCTCAGCGGCATGTTTGCCGTTAGTGGTGCAATCGGCCAAACACCCTTTATTACCAGCGATTCCGTGGACATTAATCGCATAAATGCCCGTGTAATGGTACATGGCGATATGTGGTGGGATCCGGTTACAATGAAGGCCAAATGTGAGTTCCCAAAAGGTTCAAGGAAGAATATTGGTTTCGCCAGTGGTTTATGGATGGGTGGGTATGATGCGGGTAACAACCCGCATGTTGCAGCACAAACCTACAGGCAAACGGGAAACGATTTTTGGCCCGGCCCGCTTGATGCTAGCGATACGCTTACATATGCAACCTCTCAAAAATGGGCGAAGATATGGAAGGTTAATCGTTCAGATATTCAATCGTTCAGAGCCTTACCTACTCATACTACTACAAACACACCACCTGCTATACTTACCTGGCCAGCGAGCGGAAATGCCAATGCTGCTGGCAATGGCGGTGCCGCATTAACAATAGCTACCGGCACCAACATGGCACCGTTTGTCGATCTGAATAGCAATGGTATCTATGAGCCCCTTTCAGGTGAGTTCCCAGACATTGAGGGCGACCAGGCACTATGGTACATATTCAGTGATAATGGCCCCACCCATACAGAAACACAAGGTAGACCACTTGGTGTAGAGATACATGCTATGGCTTATGCTTACAGCCGTAATACACTTATAGACGATGTGATCTACTATGAATACAATATCATCAATAGGTCTGCGAATACCTATCATGATTTCAGGTTTGCGCAGTTTGCAGATATAGATTTGGGGTACTACCACGATGACTTTCTGGGTTTTGATTCTGTTCATAGAATGGGCATCATATATAATGGTACTTCTAATGATGGAAGTTCCGCTGGCTTCCCCGTTAATTCGTATGGTGTATCCATACCCATTGTTGGGGTAAGTATGGTAGCGCTGCCCGGAGATGCAGGCAGTAGCTATGTGCCAACAGGCAGCTTTACTTTTTTTAGTGCAGATCTCAGCAGCGCAGCCTTTCCGTCGCACGATACGGACTATATTAACCTGATGCGCTCAAAAACGGCGACCGGCGTTCCGATCATGAATTACTTCCCCGGCTACGGTACAGTAAGGTATCCGTTTCCTGGCGACCCCTCCGATACGGGCAGATGGTCCGAATGTGGCATCGGCAACTTGCCCGGGGATAGGAAATTTGTTATTTCCAGCAACGATTTCAACCTTGCACCTGGCGAAACAAAAAGGATAGTCGTAGCCCTGGTGACCACCGATACAGGGCAACGCGGCTGCCCCAATGCAACGTTTCATGATGTTAAAGTAGTTGCGGATACCGCGTGGGCTATTTATTACAACCCATTGCCACCACTTGCAATAGAAAACGGCCTGGCAAAAAACGAAAGTGGATTAAAGGTATATCCTAACCCTACGAACGACATACTCTTTATAGAAACCACCGACAATAATGTTGCAAACGACCACCTTGCGATCTACAATACCATTGGCCAAATGATCAATGTACCCATCACCGGCAGCGGGAAGAAGAAAGAGGCCAGTTT
>CANBTK010000260.1 GCA_947372365.1 Flavipsychrobacter stenotrophus
CCAGGTAAAGGTTATCGCAAATACTGGCCACCGGCGATACGCTTATTTTGCTGCGCAGGTTTTTGATAATAATGCCGCAGCGCTAATGGGCATACAGGCTCTGCGTTTCGCCCCTTATATTATCGCCAATGATGCTGATATCTTTAATGGAGGTTTTAATCTGGGTAATAACGAGGTGGTTTTCGTCAAACAGGTTAGCCACCGGCACCTTATCATCCATTGTAAGGTTGTACTGGCAGGCGTCCAGCCCCAGCTTGCTGATGCGCACCACCCACTTATCAGGGTTAAACGGCGTGGTATCAATGGTGTCCTTTGAGTGGTCGCGGGGCGGCTTGCCCCCCTTGTATTCCTTCTCATCTACCAGCAGGTTTTTAATGCTGATTTCCCCTATTTCAATAAGCTTATTCCTGATGTCAATGTTTTTCGCTTTAAGGCTGAGCTGGCCAATATCCAAATTCAGGTCTTCGCCACCCCAGCTATCATCCAGGTGCACCCTAACATTTTCCAATTCCACCCTATCCAGCCCAAGGTTAAATGGCTTGCCCCCGGTATCGTTTTTAGGCGCGGCCTTATCGGGCGATGAAAATGCATTGGCTATAAAATCGGAATTCCACTCATCGCTGAGGCGGGTGCGGTATTGGTGTATGTAAGTATTGCGGAGCGAAAGGTAACTCAGTACAGGCTTATCTTTAAAAATGAACCAATCAGTAATCCTCACTTTTGCTTCACCGGCATATAGCAGCGTATCGTGCGCCTTATCTTCAATGTAAAGCCCTTGCAGGGCCAGGTGGTTAAGGAAATCGACCCTTATATGCTGTATAGTTACTTTGGTTTTCAGCTTTTTAGACAACCATGCAGCTGACTTCTGAGCAATAAAATTCTGTACGGGGGTTGTATTAACCAGTGCCACCGTAAGCCCTATTAAGAGTAACAAAATAAGGGCCACATTTCGCAATATTTTCAGGAACCGTCTCAGATCTTAGCCAAATTGCCCTATTTACCTACAAATATAACTTCTATATGCCCAACTTACACCCATTGGTGTGTTAATAACAAACACAAAACCTGCAAATAAAGTGCCAAAACTAAAGCCTTAGCCAATGAACGCCGCCGCACCAGCCCATTTTACTGCCCGCCTTTCCGGATATAACGCTATGGCCAGCCCTCTACTGCGAGCAATTCATAATTTTAAAAAACCTTTCTTTTTACAACATTTATCTATAACTTGTTGTACTAAAACACTGAATTATGCCAATATCTGAAAAAAGGGTTGTATTAGTTACAGGTGCCACTGGCGGGCTTGGTACTGCTATGTGCAAAAAATTATACGATGATGGCTATACTGTTGTGGCCAACTACCGCAACGAAGAAAAAGCGCTGGAGTGGCAGAAGCACCTGCACAACGAGGGCTACGACATAAACATATTTTATGCCGATGTAGCCGACTTTGATTCCTGCGGCAAAATGATAGAAAAAATCGCTGCCGAAATAGGGCATGTTGATGTACTGGTTAACAATGCGGGCATCACCAAAGATGGCGCTTTCCGTAAAATGAGCTACGAAAACTGGCGCGCAGTAATGGCCACCAACCTGGATAGCGTATTCAACTGCACCCGCCACGTCATTAACCACATGATAGAAAAAGGCTTTGGCCGCATCATTAACATATCTTCGGTTAACGGCCAGCGCGGGCAATTTGGGCAGGCCAACTACTCTGCCGCCAAAGCCGGCATGCACGGCTTTACCAAAACCCTGGCTATGGAAGTTGCTAATAAAGGGGTAACCGTAAACACTATATCGCCGGGCTATATAGGCACCGACATGGTAATGGCTGTAAAGGAAGAGGTACGCAACCAGATTATAGCCCAAATCCCTATAGGCCGCCTTGGCGGTACTGAAGAAGTAGCCTACCTGGTTTCCTTCCTGGCATCAGAACACGCCAACTTTATTACCGGCGCTAATATGAGTATTAATGGCGGGCAGCATGTGTATTAAATAACGTGATTACATAACATTTGGCCCCTTTAATAAATCGATCTAAAATTGCTTTATGGAATACGGTGGGATGACGGTAAATGAACGAATTTACGTTAGTGGAAACGATAAAAAGTTCGACACAGCGGTAAAAAATAAAAATAAAAAGGAAGTGATAAAAATATTAACTGAAGTTCAGTTAAGTGATGAAAATATTATAGCATTGCTTAAACATATTGGATTGGAATAGTTTCTATTTCATTCCATGGCCTCTGGTTAACGTAATATTTAATCACGACAATATTTAAAACGCCGGATTTCCGGCGTTTTTTGTTTTAAATCAAGGCTGGCTTAAAAATTAACACCAATATGAAGCACATAATCTACCTCCACAGAAGACGAGCGTAGCCCCCAATATTTGCGGGCCTTTAAATCTGCACCGGCATTAACCCGACCATTGAAAACGAAATAGCTGTAACTAACTACCGGCACTACGCCCCAATAGGAGTGCGTTTCTTTGTGTGTATATGTAAAAGACACATCAGGAACAACAGCCGAACGTACTACAGAATCGAGGTATTCGTTAACCCCGATAGTATTGGAAATACCAACACCGATTTTGATTTGGCTTTTCTTATTTAACACATAGTTGTAATCAAAGGAGGCATCACACGATTTATACAGCTGGCGGCGAAGCAATTCGCCTCTGGTCATTTCGTTGGACACAGAAATAGTTGCAGGCCTAGCACGTATCATCCTATCGTTGGGCAACAAAAAGTTATTCCATTTAGAGTAACAGATAGTTGCTGAGAAATTACTATTGAGCCTGCGCGAATAACTAAGCCCAAATTGCTCCGAAAACGGCTGTATTACATTCCATTCGAAACTATGCAAATCCGGGAAATAATAATTGCCGCACAGGAGGGTTATCGCATTTTTGAAGCGCCCCGGGCTTTCAAAGGAGCCAGTTTGCGCCTTTACAGGCAACGTGATAAAGCAAAAAAGACCTAGCATTAAGGCGCGTTTACGATAAGCCGTTTTCATATTGGTGCCATCTGGGTTAAAAGTTCATCTTTTTTATCACAACGCCTGCAATTCCCCTTACTGCTATTGTTGTAATTATCAAAAATTAAGTGCTACATGGGCTCCGTAATCAATCTGTGTAGAATGAATGCCAAAATATTTCCTAACCCTGAAATCTGCTCCAATTCCTACCCTGCGGCGAAGGCATAAATAGTCATAACTAAATAAAGGAACTAGCCCCCAATAGGAGTGGCGTTCATCATGCAGGAAAATGATGCCATCGAATGGAGGGGAAGGGTTATGATACACAGAATCCACATATTCATTAATGCCATAAGTATATGACAACCCCAAGCCCGCCTTAATCTTATGCTTTTTGAACTTGTTATATTTGTAGCATACAAAAACATCCCTCATTTTGTAGGAGTAACGTTGCTGTAATGACCCCACCTTATCAAATGGCTCATAACCACCAACCCCGTGTATCCGTGCAAACTCGCTTAAGAAACTTGTTTCATTCCATGCGCTATACCCTGCCGCGATACTCCAATTCCTGTACACCCTCCGTTCAGCATATATAGCTAGTTGGTCTGCTTCAAAAAAGATAGGCACCCAGTGCCTAAACATGCTGAGCTTGTTATGGTCAGGGAAAAACATATCGGTTGCAGAAAATATAATTGAGTTTTTAAATTCTTTTTGTTTCTTCAAAGAATCTGCTTGCGCGCTTGCGGTATCAACAACGCAAAACACCCCAAAAACAACCAGTATAAGTTTCCAGAACATTACTTTCATGATACCCTGCCCGCAAGTTATAATACCTGCAATTAAAGTTAACCAAAAATACAATACCATGATTTCTATTACCCATAGCACTATCCTCATTTGGGCTCAGCATACCACGAATTAGCAAATACTTCTGCACACCACTATTTACATTTCAACCTGCCTCAAGCAGAGTTAATTAAGTGTTCGTAGCCCTGTTTTGCCGGGAAAAGCAACGTTTATCCCATACAGGGATACATTATTGGGGCAGCAATTCGGTTGCTATAGTACCAACATCTTTGCATTTTTTCATGAATTCATGCCCCAACCTAGCCTAATACATTAATAACCAGCCCCCTGTAGTTCCTGGCAATTGCAGCGGTTTACTCTCCTAAAAACGACCATAGCACGGCTAAAATGCAAAGCATGCCGCGGAAAACATACTAACAATAGGCAGCATTTCAACCACAATTCAATAACTATCGATTAATAACCGTTGTTTTTGGCCCGTTTTTAGGCGCTGGCACATAAATTTATTTTTATAAAGCCTTCCGCTAACAGATTATCCTTCAAATTCATACCAAGAATTATATTTCATAATGCTTTAAATTTAAAAACTATTTAAAAATAGTTTACTTAAAAATAAAAATAGTTTACTAATTTTATTTCATCTAATAAGCAAATTAAATGAACACTAACAAAACAGCAGTTTACCGGCAGCTCCATCCGACGTAACCGGTAAAAAACAAACCACAATTACGTTAATCATTTTTAACCACTTTAAATTAAAAAAACATGAAAAAACTATTCTTTTTACTTCAGGCGGCAATAATTATGATATTTGCTGGTACACAATTTTCATATGCA
>CANBTK010000261.1 GCA_947372365.1 Flavipsychrobacter stenotrophus
CAGTGGGTGGCCTATGGCAATGGCGCCGCCATTTGGGTTTACACGGCTATCATCATCTGCCAGGCCTAGCTGGCGGGTTACTGCGAGGCTTTGGGCTGCAAAGGCTTCGTTCAGCTCTATTATATCTATATCATTGAGTGTAAGCCCGGCTTTTGCCAGCGCTTTCTGGGTGGCGCCCACGGGGCCTATACCCATTATGCGTGGCTCCACGCCTACAACTGCACTGCTCACTATACGTGCCTTTGGGGTAATGCCATATTGTTTAATGGCCGCTTCTGAAACCACAAAAAGCGCGGCGGCACCATCGTTAAGGCCCGATGCATTGCCTGCGGTAACGGTGCCGTCTTTTTTGAAAGAAGGTTTCAGCTTGCCCAATATTTCGGTAGTAGTGGTGGGCTTAATAAATTCGTCAGTATTGAAAATGGTAACAGCGCCTTTTTTGCCGGGCAGTTCCACATCTATTATTTCTTCGGCAAGCCTGCCAGACTGCTGTGCAGCGGCGGCTTTCATTTGTGAGCGGTAAGAAAAGGCATCCTGGTCGGCGCGGCTTATGTTGTACATCTCAGCCAGGTTTTCGGCAGTAACGCCCATAGCGTCAGTGCCATACATTTCGTGCATCAGTGGGTTGATGAAGCGCCACCCAAAGCTGGAATCATACATTTTAGCATCCTGCCCAAATGCCTGCGATGTTTTGGAAATAACCCACGGGCCGCGTGTCATATTCTCAACGCCTGCTGCAATAAAAATATCGCCATCGCCTGCCGCAATGCCCCTGGCAGCATTAATCACTGCGCTCATGCCCGATGCGCAAAGGCGGTTCACCGTTTCGCCCGGTACAGTGTAGGGCAGGCCTGCCAGCAACGACGCCATACGGGCCACATTGCGGTTGTCTTCGCCCGCCTGATTGGCACAGCCCATTATTACGTCATCTATAGCCGACTGGGGTATGTTCGGGTTGCGCTCCACGAGTTTCTTAAGGACCAAAGCAGCAAGGTCATCACACCTCACCCCCGATAAAGAGCCCCTGAAATTACCAACCGGAGTACGTAAACCATCTGCTATAAATGCACCTTTCATCATGATATTACTTTTAAAGTGGGGCAAAGGTAATTAATTCGGCAATTCTGCAATTTTGCTTCGGTGAATGGAAGTATTGGGATTTGTAATATTGCGCGGCTTATACTGGCATCCCTCCACCTCCCCTTAAAACTACCGTGTACCCACAACTTGTTTTGTTATAAATTGTCCTGCCTCGTAGGGGCAAAGCCATTGACTTAAGGAGATAAAAGTTTCGCGCAAAGGCGCAAAGCCGGAATTTACAGGTTATTCAAGATTTCAAAGGTGCAACTAAAACACAAGAAGCGCCAAGTCAATGACATTGCCCTGTAGGGGCTGGCGCTTTGTAGCCTTAAGGAGATAAAAGTTTCGCGCAAAGGCGCAAAGCCGCAATTTACAGGTCATTCAAGATTTCAAAGGCGCAACTAAAACACAAGAAGCGCTAAGTCAATGACATTGCCCTGTAGGGGCTGCCGCTTTGTAGCCGAGCCTCCTACAGAGGAACAGCCATAATGGGTATTTTATATCTACAAAGCGGTAGCGCCTACGGCGCATTCCGTTTATGGAGAACAATTTAGGTGATGCGGGTACACTATAGCCCCGAATGCAATGGCTTTACTACGTAAACCCCAAACTTACACCTACAGCCGCAAGGGACTGCCCACTGCAAACTGGCGACTGCAAACTACCCGCCAGCAATCAATTCTTCCCAAAACTCGGCGCCGCGCCTGGTGTGGGGTATAACTATAGTACCGCCTACGATATTGGCTACTGCAAAAATTTCGTACACCTCGTCGGTAGTAAGCCCTTGTTCGTGGCATTTTTCAAGGTGGTACTTAATACAGTCGTCGCAGCGCAGCACCATGCTGGCTACAAGGCCCAGCATTTCCTTGGTTTTTGTGCTGAGTGCCCCTTCGGCATAGGTATTGGTATCCAGGTTAAACAGCCTGTTGATGACTTTGTTTTGCTTACCGAGGATCACCTCGTTCATTTTAGCACGGTATTCATTAAATTCCTGTACTTGCGACATATGGTTATTGAAATTTAGGTGTTACAAAAATTGAAGTTGCAAGATACATACGATAGGGTCATTAAAACAGCCGGGTTTATGAGATGTGTACACGGCTTCGGTACTACAATAAATAAAATATAACTTCCACCTATGTGAGCGTTCGGTTAAACTTTTGCCCTTTTCGCAAATTAGGGCTTTAACATGTTGCCCAATCAACGTAATTTAGCGGCTTCAAACCAAATAAATTATATGTCTGACATCCAACCAACAGCGGAGCAACAACTAAACATCGAACTTTCAGAAGAAATGGCGGACGGCACTTATGCCAACCTTGCTATCATCACTCATTCTTTTGCTGAATTTGTAATCGACTTCGTGAACGTAATGCCTAATGTGCCCAAAGCAAAAGTAAAATCGCGCATCGTAATGACCCCTCAGCACTCTAAAAGGCTGATGAAAGCTTTAATAGACAATGTAAAGCGCTTTGAAGCACAGTACGGCACTATTAAGGACCAGGAATCAACAGCAATGCCTTTTAATTTCGGTTCGCCAACAGCACAAGCCTAATTTTTTAAATTGCTAAAGGCCAATTGTTAATTTCCTTTTTGAAGGAGGATGCGTTTACAATAGCCTATTGACGATTGACAATTGCACATAACTCATGAACGACAAAATACTGATACTCGACTTTGGGTCGCAGTTCACACAATTAATAGCCCGCCGCATACGCGAGCTGAATGTGTATTGCGAAATACAGCCATGCACTAAGCCGGTTCCGGCAAATGACCCTACGCTCAAGGGTATCATCCTTTCCGGCAGCCCGTTTTCTGTTAACGACCCCAAAGCCCCAAAGCCAGATATTGCTGCTATAGGCGCAATTGCACCTACGCTTTGCGTGTGCTATGGTGCGCAGTTGCTGGCAGTGCAGGGCGGAGCCGAAGTAGGGCAGTCGTCGCACAGGGAATATGGCCGAGCCCATTTGCAGGATGTGCAGCACGACCCGCTTTTTGCTACTATAGCCAATGGGTCGCAGGTATGGATGAGCCATAGTGATACCATTAAGGCATTGCCGCAGGGCTTTAGCCTGCTTGCCCATACCGAAAGCATACCCGTAGCTGCTTACAAGGCGTCGGCTGCTTTTGCGCCTAACCCCGTTTATGGCATACAGTTCCACCCTGAAGTGACGCACAGTACCGATGGAGGGCAATTGCTCAAAAACTTTATTGTAGATATTTGCGGCTGCACCCAGGACTGGACGCCAGCGGCATTTATTACCGAAACGGTAGCCAAAATAAAGGCGCAGGTAGGCGATGGCAAAGTTGTAATGGCGCTAAGCGGCGGGGTAGATTCTACTGTTGCTGCTATGCTCATTAATAAAGCCATTGGCGATAAGCTGTACTGTATTTTTGTTGACAATGGCCTGCTGCGCAAAGATGAATTCCAGCAGGTACTGGACGGCTATAAGCACCTTGGCCTCAATACCAAGGGCGTAGATGCCCATGAGCGCTTTTATGCCGAGCTGGACGGTGTTGCTGACCCCGAGAAAAAGAGGAAAATAATAGGCCGCCTGTTCATAGAGGTTTTCCATGAAGAAGCGGTAAGCCTGAAGGAAGTTAGCTTCCTGGGCCAGGGTACTATTTACCCCGATGTTATTGAGTCTATGTCGGTTCACGGGCCTTCGGCAACTATTAAGAGCCACCACAATGTGGGCGGCTTACCGGAGATCATGCACTTATCGCTGGTGGAGCCGCTGCGTGCTTTGTTTAAAGACGAAGTGCGCCGTGTAGGCCGCGAAATGGGTATTGACGAGATATTTATAGGCCGCCACCCGTTCCCGGGCCCGGGCCTGGGTATCCGTATTCTGGGCCCTGTGAGTGCCGAAAAAGTAAAAATGCTACAGGAAGCCGATGCTATTTACATACAGCACCTGCGCGATAGCGGCTGGTACCACAAGGTATGGCAGGCAGGCGCAATATTGCTGCCAGTGCAGAGCGTTGGGGTAATGGGCGATGAGCGCACTTACGAATTTACCTGCGCCCTGCGTGCGGTAACTTCGGTTGATGGCATGACTGCCGATTTCTCGCACCTGCCGCACGAGCTCCTAGGCAAAATATCCAATGACATTATTAACCGCGTACGCGGCATTAACAGGGTGGTTTACGACATAAGCTCCAAGCCCCCTGCCACTATTGAGTGGGAATAAGTGATTAAAAGCCTGCAAATTGTTTGCAGGCTTTTTTTATGAATAGGGCTGCGCCCCGCCTATCAAGTGCAAAAAACCTTTGGTAACCATTGTTGTCCGATAAAAATAGCTTATTTATGGCAAGAGGCAACATTGGCAATGCTTTTGGCCGAATCCCCTTTGGAACAGGCTGCTTTATTGGTTGATTTAATCGCGTCTCCATTCCTTTCTTTTTTCTTGGCGAAAAAGAAAGGAACAAAGAAAAACGCCACTTTTAGCTATCGCTCCGCGGCTAAAAGAAGCCCTGCGGCGTGTTTTGTTGAAGCCTGTTACTCTAATGTCCGCTATCGCGGCGACTTTCATTAGTTT
>CANBTK010000262.1 GCA_947372365.1 Flavipsychrobacter stenotrophus
TACGTAGAGATAGTGTCTCCAAGCCGTAAATTATAATTGAATAATATTCTTTCAGTAGTATCATAGGGTGCCAAACTATATACAATTCCTGCGGTTGTATCTTCCCTTACATACAAAGTAATGTACCTACTATGTACCCAATGGAGGCATGCCGATGTAAAACTACTACCATCATCCATGCCATTTTCAATCAATTGCCTATAAGTGCGCCCGAATAGGAAAGTATCGTGCCCATAAGAATAGATTGTTTGGCCAGGGCACATATCCCCATTATTAGGTAGGTCATACACCCATATGTTCGAGCTATCGGTAAAATGTATTTTTTGCGCAAAAGCCGGAGCGGAAGTAAGCAAAAGCAGGAATAGGATAATTTTTTTCATGCAAAAGAGGTTTATAATAACATGAAGATATGAATATCTCATTGGAATGCAAAAAACTGGGTCGACCAATTGGTGTGTTTTTTAAATCCTTACTTGGCGCCAGAGTTTTCGCCGGACGGAATCCGGCTACCGGTGCGACGTAGGTACAACCTACGCCGAACAGTGGAGTTGCCATTCAGTAATATGTGAAAAATATCTACATTTTCTGTATGACTAAATCAACGGATCCGGTCTCTAGTGAATTAAACTCATCAAAATGCATATGATACCCTGAAGGGATATTATTTTGAGCAAGGTTAATAATGTGGTTTGCCAATGACATAAGTCCTTCTTTATTTGCTGATATTTTCATTGCGCTCAATTCTTTATCAATTTTAATTATAAATCCATCTTGCCATTCATATTGTATTCCTTTTTCAGTTGTATAATCAGGAATAAAAAGCTCTATTTTCATAAATTAAATTTAATCAGTTTGGCGTAGGTTATACCTACGTCATAATGGTAGCCGGATTCCGTCCGGCGAATCATTAGTTAGTTTTCAGTAATGGGGATAAACCCTTTTTTATTCAAAATTAATGTTCGGGCACTGCTGTAAAGATAGTCTTCTGCCTTGTCAACTATTCCGGCACGTACAGGGTTTTCATGAAGGTAATTTAGTTTTTGCATAAAAAAATCGCTGGAATAAATGATCTCAGGGTGGTTAT
This sequence comes from Flavipsychrobacter stenotrophus, assembly GCA_947372365.1. Classification (GTDB taxonomy): domain Bacteria; phylum Bacteroidota; class Bacteroidia; order Chitinophagales; family Chitinophagaceae; genus Flavipsychrobacter; species Flavipsychrobacter stenotropha_D. Next base: position 1,085 of record CANBTK010000262.1, read on the forward strand.
CCTGAATCCAGAATTGGTTGTCTGTATTACGAATATTTTGATCTCCGTGCCACTTAAAGCGATGGAGCATCCACTCTCGCCGGCTTTCAGGTTGTGTTTTAATTGCGTCAATAATATGAGTTGCGGTAAATCTTTTAAAATCGCGCAAAGCATCTGATAATTTTCCCGGGTCACTTCTCGCTATCATGTGCAGGTGGTTGCTCATAATAACATAGGCATAAATTTTTAGCCCTTTGTGTTCACAACAATAATTCAGGCTGTCTATAACTATATCCCTATATGCCTGGCGCGTGAATACGTCGACCCAGTCTACTATGGTGGTGGTTATGAAGTATACGCCAAACTGGTCTTCTATCTGATACCCTGTGCTCATAGGTGTTGTGTTATGATGTGGTAAAATAACTAAATTTCTGTTTGTGTTATTGCGGGATAGTTGGATAGTGGGAGAGGAAGAGGAGGTCAGTGTTTTCGCCGGACGGAATCCGGCTACCGGTGCGACGTAGGTAGAACCTACGCCGAACAGTGAAAATGGGGGATTCCTCGGTTCGTTTCCAATCAAAAAACAGCCATATTGCTGAAATACCATTATTTTGTGGCGCAATCAACTTAAAATGATGAGAAAACTTACTTTAAGCGCATCACTATTAATATCTTTTATGGCAGCACAGGCGCAGCATAATTCAAAACCTATACCATACCCCGAAACTAAGAAGGGTACACAAACCGATGAATATTTTGGCACTAAGGTTGCCGACCCCTACCGCTGGCTCGAAAACGACCGCGCCGACGACACCAAGGACTGGGTAATTGCAGAAAATAAGGTTACTTATGCTTACCTGGACCAGATTCCGTTCCGCGATGCTATAAAGAAGCGCCTTACTGAGTTGTGGAACTATGAAAAGTTCACAGCCCCTTTTAAAGAAGGCGGTTATACCTATTTCTATAAAAATAATGGTTTACAGAACCAGTTTATACTGTACCGCCAGAAGGGCAACGGCACCCCGGAAGTATTCCTGGACCCGAACAAGTTTTCGGCTGATGGTACTACCTCTTTGCAGGGCATAGAGTTTACTAAAGATGGCTCGCTGGCAGCCTGCCAGCTTTCAGAGGGCGGGTCGGACTGGCGCAAGGTGTTTGTAATGGATACCAAAACCATGAAAATAGTGGATGATACATTGCGCGATGTAAAATTTAGCGGATTATCGTGGTTAGGTAATGGAGGCTTCTATTACAGCAGTTATGACAAGCCAAAGGGTAGTGAGCTATCGGCGAAAACGGAAGTGCATAAACTGTATTTTCATAAGCTGGGCAGCAAGCAAAGCGATGATAAACTGATATTTGGCGGCGAGCAAATGCAGCGCAGGTACATAGGCGGCGGTGTTACTGAAGACCAGAAATACCTGGTAATATCGGCCGCCAACGCTACCTATGGCAATGAGTTATACCTGCAGGACCTCTCCAAGCCCAATGCACCCATAGTGCCTATAGTAACTGGTTTTGACAATGAGCATAGCCTTGCTTATTCCGATGGCAGCCGTCTACTGATAGAGACCAACCTGGATGCGCCTAACCACAGGCTTGTTGCAGTGGATGCGGCTAACCCGCAGCCAGCTAACTGGAAAACACTGATTGCCGAAACTGAGTTCCCGTTAACTGTTTCATCTTGCGGTAAAAAGGTTTTTGCGCACTATTTAAAAGATGCGGTAACAGAAGTGGTGCAGTACGATGCGGCAGGCAAAAAAGAGCATACTGTGAAATTGCCCGGCGTAGGTACAGCGAGCGGTTTTGGTGGTAAGATGGACGAAACAGAAACCTACTACACCTTCACCAATTATGTGTACCCTCCCACCATCTTTAAATATGATATTAAGTCTGGCGCATCTACCGTTTACAAAAAATCGAACGTAAAATTCAACCCTGAAGGGTATGAAAGCAAGCAGGTATTTTACACATCGGCCGATGGTACTAAAGTGCCCATGATAATAACCAGCAAGAAGGGATTGAAGATGGATGGCAAGAACCCTACAATGCTTTACGGCTATGGTGGTTTCAACATCAGCCTCACGCCTAGTTTCAGCGTAAGCAACATTGCGTTCCTCGAAAATGGCGGTATTTATTGCGTGGCTAACCTGAGGGGCGGCGGCGAATATGGGGATAAATGGCACAATGCCGGCACTAAAATGAACAAGCAAAATGTGTTCAATGATTTTATTGCAGCTGCCGAATACCTTATAAAAGAGAAATACACATCTAAAGATTACCTGGCTATTTCAGGCGGCTCTAATGGTGGCTTGCTGGTGGGTGCATGCTTAACCCAGCGGCCCGACCTGTTTAAAGTTTGTTTCCCTGCTGTAGGCGTGCTGGATATGTTGCGTTACAACAAATTTACCGCGGGCGCAGGCTGGGCATATGACTATGGTACCGCGGAGGATAATAAGGATATGTTTGCCTACCTGTATAAGTATTCGCCAGTGCACAATGTGAAAGAAGGAACGTGTTACCCTGCCACAATGGTGATGACCGGCGACCATGACGACAGGGTAGTGCCTGCGCATTCGTTTAAGTTCGCAGCATCTTTGCAGGCTGCTCAAAAATGCAATAACCCTTTGCTGATTCGTATTGAAACAAAGGCAGGCCACGGTGCTGGCAAGCCAACCGACATGATTATTGCTGAGCAGGCCGATAAGTGGGCTTTCATGTTCTGGAATATGGGTGTTACCTACAAGGCCGCTGGCAAATAATTGCGTATCCCTATTGTTATTTATGCATCAGCCATGCCAGTAATATATGATACAGCCATTACAATTTATATTTAACGAAACCATATCTTCGTTGCTCATTTTTTAAAATCAAGTAGCAAAATGCTCAAAAAGTTATCCATTGCAGTTGCTGCAATGCTATGCCTCGGTACTGCTGCCATGGCCCAGGAACCCTGTTCTTCGGATAAGAAATATTGGGAGATTGTAAAACAACACCCCGAAATACTGCAACTGGAGCAGCAATTTGAAGACCAGATAAATGCGAGCATCCAGCATGGGGCACTCAATGCAATGGGTAAAACCACCATCAGTGCCAGCGATACAACTATGTTTGATGTGCCACTGGTATTGCACGTTATTCATGACTATGGGACAGAGAACATTTCAGACGATGACCTTTACGCTGCGGCAAAGTACTGGGCCGTTGTGTTCCTGGCTCAGAATACCGATACAGCAAATGTAATTGACCCATTTAAAAAATGGGTGGGCAACCCCCGCATAAAGCTGCATCTGGCTACTGTAGACCCTAATGGTAAGCCAACAAAAGGTGTAGTGCGCCATATGTCTTACCTTACCGGCAATGCCGATGACGGCGCTAAGTATGGCCCGTGGCCCAACAATAAGTACATTAATGTATGGTTCATCCGTGCATTTGGTGCAGGTTCGGCAGGCGCTGCGGCCTATGCCTATTACCCGGGGACAGCTTCCGCAATCCCTTTTTACGATGGCGTGATATGCCTTTCTACTTATGCCAATTACGCTAAGACC
>CANBTK010000263.1 GCA_947372365.1 Flavipsychrobacter stenotrophus
TTGCTTTACTTTAGCGATAGCACTACGGCTATTACGCTACTGCTGGTATGCCTGGCTACCAATTACATACAATATTCGGCGGTAGATAGCGGGCAGAGCCATGGCTACCTTTTTGTGGTATATGCACTGGTGTTGTATGCTACGCTGCAGTGGCATAAGAAAGCAACAGTTTTCTGGGCTTGCCTTACCGGCTTTTTGTGCGGCTTTGCCACGATGACGCGCCCAACTGAAGCCATCATCATCTTTATTCCGCTCTTTTGGGCCACACATACTAAGGAGGCCGCTAAGGCCAAATGGGCGATGGTGCGCCAGCATAAAAGCCATATTCTTTATGCCGCAGTATTCGGTATACTGGCATTGGTGCCGCAGCTCCTTTACTGGAAGGCTGCATCAGGCAGCTGGGTGTTTGATGTGGGCAGCAAATGGAAATTCCTTAACCCATACTTCAGGGTGCTGTTAGGGTTTGAAAAGGGATGGTTTATCTATACGCCCGCTACCGTTTTTTTCATCATAGGCATGTTTTATTTAAAGCCTTTCCCTTTCAGGAAGGCGGTGCTGTGGTTTTGCCTGCTCAATATTTACATCATCATAGCCTGGGACGACTGGCGCTATGGTGGCAGCTATTCTACCCGGGCATTGGTGCAGAGCTATCCTGTATTTGCATTGCCACTGGCTGCACTGGTGGAAAGGGTTTCGCTAAAAAAGTGGAAGACTGCGGCCTATGTACTGGGGCTGTACCTTATTGGCGTTAACCTGTTCCAGGTGGGGCAGTACAACCATACTATACTGCATTATAACGATATGAACCGCAGGTACTACGGCAGGATATACCTGAACCCCAACCCGAGCCCGCTGGATATGAGTTTGCTGGATAGTAATGAGGTGTTAGCCAATGAAGGGAGTTATGCGCACAACATTCAGGTTAAGATAGATACCCCTATAGTGGTAAATGCCGCCCCTAACGAACCTTACAGCCTTTTGGGTATACGCGTTAAAGAATACGCGGACGGGCCCAATACCAATAGTTGGTTTAAGGTAAAATGCGCATTAAAATCGGATGACTTATGGCAGGGCTACCTTAATGTATCTCTAACCCGTTGGGACAGCAGTGCGCACGCACGGGTTAGGCTATTCAGCCCCATAAGCGATACAAAGAAGGTAAATAATTATGAATTCTGGGTGAAGGCACCCGGTAATGTAGATAGTGTAACCTTAAAGGTGTTCATAACATCGCCCTTTAACTTTAAAGGGGTGGTGCATAACATTACTATAGAACGGTATTATTACCCTAAACGCTGATTACAGCCCTGAAATACACAAGCCCAATGTCATAGGCGTGATAACCGGCCCGTTAAGGTCTTTAAACACATTGGTGATGTTGTAAGAGCCAAACACGGTAAAATTGCCATAGCCTACGCGGGCAGTTGCAGCAAAGTTCCATGGGCTTACATACCTTTTAGTGTTTTCCTTGTCTTTAATGTTAGTGCCGCCAACAGAGCGCAGGCCCTTTGTGTGCGCACCCAACAAAGTACCTACCTCTACGCCTAAAGCAGCTTTGAAGCCGTTGTTCCTGTTCTGTGTGTTGCCATAGTAGCGCAGTTCGAAAGGTGCCTGAAGGTAAAGCGTAGTGAATTTGTAGCGCTTGTAAGTACTGCTGTTTAAGAAGCGTGCTGAATTGCCCAGTACGCCGGTATCATTAAACGAAATGACTTGCTTATCCAGGTACACCACCGATGCGTCAATGCCAATACCTGTAGCGAAGCTCAGTTTTGATTTTTTAATAGGGAAATCATAGCAAACATATGCCTTTAAAACATAGCCTACTGGCTTGGTCTTAATAGAGTCGGGCTTGGTAATCCATTTGTTGTAGCCTAGTTCCAGCATGAAAAAATCGCGGGAAGGCTTGGTAATGGTAGGCAGGTGGGCATTGTAATGGCTTGCTGAAGTGTCTTTTTGAGCCAATAATAATGAAGTAGGGGACAAAGCTAATATAAGCAACACTGCAATGCGTCTGATCATAAATTGAAATTAGTGTGCAAATATAATAGCTGTATGCTGGAGAAATTGTTAAAATGCCAATTCAAAAGTTAAAATTCATGCATGGGAGTTGCAAATATGCTGTTTATAATAGGTTGATGTACCTGATATATTGGATGGTGAAATAAGTATATGTGGTGTAAGTTCACTGTAGCCAGCACTTTTTTGTGCCTGCGTTTATTTTTTGAATGCATAATTTTGGGCGGTGGAATATAACGACGAGTATTTTATGAAAGAGGCGCTGCGGCAGGCAAAACTTGCTTTTGATGCCGGGGAGGTGCCTGTAGGCGCGGTAGTGGTTTGGGGCGATAAGATAATAGCCCGGGGCCACAACCAGGTGGAGCAGCTCAATGACAGCACTGCCCATGCCGAAATGATAGCCCTCACAGCGGCATTTAATTCGCTGGGCAGTAAGTACCTGCCAGAAGCCACCCTTTATGTTACTGTGGAGCCATGCCTTATGTGTTGCGGTGCCATGTATTGGTCTAAGCTGGGCGCTATTGTTTTTGGTGCTAGTGATGTTAAAAATGGCTACCACAAAACAACAGGCGATAACTGGCCATTCCACCAGAAGGCAGAACTGCGGCAGGGCGTGCTTGCCAATGAATGTGCACAATTGATGAAAGATTTCTTTGCTGCGAGGAGGTAGTAATACCCTCCGGCAGCCTTGTAGCGTGATTGAATTTTTAAAAACAGGGGCTCTGCAGATTGCTCTCTGGAAACCCAAACAACCCATACCTTGTATAACTGGCACAAACTGGATATAGATGTTACCAGCCTTACGGACAACAAGCCTACCGAGGCGATGGCAGGCAGCAAGCGCATAGGCCTGCTGAAGAAGGAGGAAGGGCTGCACGCTTTTGCGGCACTGTGCCCACATGCGGGTGCGCCTATGTGCGAGGGCTGGGTTGATGGCCTGGGGCGCATTGTGTGCCCTTTGCACAAATACCGCTTTGACCCCAAAAACGGGCGCAATACCAGCGGCGAAGGCTACAAACTGTTTACCTACCCAATAGAGCTGAGGGAAGACGGGGCTTATGTGGGGCTGCGGGAGTAGTGGCCGCAGCAAAATGCAGGCTGCAATTAAAAAATGAACTTAACCTAAATAAAAAACACCATGCTCAACTATTTAGAAAGCGCGAAAAAGCAATTCAGCAACTACAAGGCCCTGGGTGAAAAAGCTATTGCCCAGATGGGTGATGAAGCCCTTACTTGGCAAGCCAACGAAGACAGCAACAGCGTCACCACCATCATACAGCACCTATGGGGCAATATGCTCAGCCGCTGGACGGATTTCCTCACCACCGACGGTGAAAAACCATGGAGGGAAAGGGATGCGGAATTTGAAAGTGGCAGTATTAGCCGTGAAGCCATTATGAAAAAGTGGAACGAAGGGTGGGAGTGCCTGTTCCTGGCACTGGATAGCCTCAACGAAGGCGACCTCACCCGCACCATCTATATCCGCAATGAGCCACATTTGGTACTCGAAGCCATCAATCGCCAGCTTACCCATTACGCTTACCACGTAGGCCAGATAGTCTTCCTCGCCAAAATGCACAGCAAACAAGAATGGAACAGCCTCTCCATCCCCAAAAACAAATCAAAGGGCTGGATGCCTGGGCATTGATGTGGGATGTATTGTTATGGTTTGACTCCTGTTCGGGGCACACACCAAAAATTGAAACCCTTGATAGCAGAAGCTTTCAAGGGTTTTTTGTTTTTATAGCGGACGTTTTAGCGGACTGATTAGGATGTTGACTTGCTTAACTTATATTCATTACAATAACTAGCTCGCAAAACTTTTAACACGCTTGCTCTTACTTTTCTTACCTGTTTCAAAAATATCATTATTTACAAGTAAGTCAGTTATTACAGCTTCAATTACAGGGACTGAAACAGCGTTGCCCATTTGTTTATAAACCGCATTATCACTATCCAATAGCCTATAGTTGTCAGGAAAACCTTGCAATCTTGCGCATTCTCTTGGAGTTAAACGTCTTGCAATATTATTTTGAACTACTCCAAGCCTATTTGTATCGGAGGCAGTCAAGGTTATTGATACACTCGCAGGATCGAGGAACTTAAACACTTCAAAAGACATATTGCCGGCGACAGGATTATATTTATTCTCGTTGTCGCTTAAATACCCTTTTTCTAAAAGCGAAGCCAATATGGTCTCTAAGTCAGCCTCATTATAGAAAGTTCTTATTTGCTCAATCGTCAGTGATTTTCCATCTTGATGTGTGCCAAACGTCTTTTTTCGTCTATTTCCAATTAATAAGTTCAAAAAATGAATTTCTTCTTTCGAACAGTCGCCCTTAATACCTAATTCCCAAGAATGTATAGATTGCCCACCTCTGTAATCTATAAGGCGATACCCGTGAAGCTTACTTAAATCTTTACCAATTACCTTCTCTAATTTATTCACAAAATCACTAGTACAAAAATATTTTTTATCAACGTTTTGTTCGAGAATGTCATTTACAACTTTGATAATTTTTTGCTCAGAAAACAAAGAAATCTGAGAGTTATTTACTGTTTTAAACTTATGT
>CANBTK010000264.1 GCA_947372365.1 Flavipsychrobacter stenotrophus
TATTTCCACGGTTAAAAAACGCTTTCGGTAGGTTGGGGTTTAACTCTATTACTTTCGAGAAATCGGCAATAGCACTGCTATCTTCTTGTAGTTTTTGCCATGTTTCGCCCCTGGCAAAATAGGATTGCCATTTATGTGGGTGCAATTCAATATTCCTTGTATAGTCTTTAATATCTCTTTCCAGCTGGCCAAAACAATTGGCCGCTGAAATGAGGCTTAGAAAGAAACAATACCCTATTCTTAAGTTCATAGGCAATGGGTAGCGAGGCCTGTGTTATAATAGCCCAAACGGTACTTTTATTAACGGTTTAAAAATACTATTATTTTACTGGCTGAAATAATAGCCTTGAAATATATGACGCGAAAGTAGAGTAAACGTGTTTGCTGCATCAGTTGCAGCGGCAGCAGTTTATGGTAACAGGGATTAATGGATATGCCTGTGCGTTGGTTTGTTATCGCTTGCTAAAATTGGGAATTGTGGTGGGGAAATGGAATGGGGGGTATTCCGAAACTAAGAAAGTTTTTGAAGGCGAATTACACACCCAATGATTATTTAAAGCAAGTTCTACAATCTTACGATATCCATGAACCCGAAAAATTCGCCAAAGACCAGTTATCACTTGACCAAGCAAAACAAATAGTTATTAATGCACAAATTGCGCTGAGGAAATCAAACTTTTCAATTTGGCGTTTAAGTGGACAATTGCAGGCATTGCCACACCATTAAGTATAGTTGTGTATCTTCTTTTTTATAACAACAACAAATAGCAAATTGACAGAACAGTATGGGGGAAATTGAAAATGAACGAAAGGTTGACGCAATTTTGCGGGAACCTTTCACGAAATATGACGTAAGCCAAGTTCCAGACATAGAAAATCAGGCCAATGCAAGATTGACACACGGCAATACTGGCTTTTTAGGTGAGTTCACATTTTTGTCCGTCATTATGCAATCCCTTGTAGGTTGCTCTCCGGCAGAGCCTACTTCCGTTTTGCTTAACGACATAAAGATATAACCAGTAGAAAAAAGTAAAAAATCAATCAAAAAAACAGCCTGAATTTTGTCCATTACGCCGAAATATACAAAACTGGTTATTATAGACAGCCGTAGGCGTCAGCAGGAAATAATAAACCTCACTCCTCTTAGATTGAACTTTTTCCTCTAATGACTCAGCTAGTTTATTGATCCGGATTGGATCAAAACACGGGTCACGACCTAATCGACAAAAATTTTCTCCGTCGCATCCCTCAATATTGAAATGTTTGGGATGAGCGCCTGTATGCAAACGTATTCTCGATAACCTTCCTATATCGGGGCTCCATCTGTTTGGCTACCGTTTCTTCCTCCTGCACTTATCACTACAATACAGCACCTGCTCCCAATTTTTCTCCCATTTTTTTCTCCATTTAAATGGCCTGTTGCAAATGATGCAGATTTTCTCCAGTAGGTCTTGTTTTTTTACGCCTTTCATTTACATCTTCTATTTACGGTATTCCCAAACCCTTTCGCTAGCATATTTCCGGGTTTCTTCAACATCTACGATAGGGTAGGGGTAATCTTTCCCAATTTCACAGCCATATAGCAATTGGTCCATCAAACTCAATTTCCATGGCTCATGTATTAAGTGGGCTGGTATTTTAGCCAATTCGGGTAGCCATTGTTTTATAAATACTGCTTCGGTATCGTGATCTTCAGAGTTTTTGATTGGGTTGTATATGCGTATAGTATTCGTTCCCGTAACGCCAGCCTGCATTTGCAATTGGGGGTAGTGTATACCCGGCTCATAATCTAAAAACTTGCGTGCAAGGAAATGAAGTTCCCGCCAATCTTGCCAGAGGTTGAATACAAAGAACGAAACTACCATGGCGCGCATCCTGAAATTGATGTAACCAGTTTGAACTACACAGCGCATACATGCATCAACCAGCGGCACTCCCGTACTACCTGTTTGCCATGCCTTGATGTAGGTTTCGTTTTTAGGCTTGGGCAGCTTGTCATAGGCAGGACTAGCGTTTTCAAATTCCATGCTGCACCTGCCTTCAAACTTCTGTATGAAATGGCAGTGCCAGTGCAGCCGCGAAATGAAATTACTTAAAGCCCGCTTGTTGCTGGATTGCTCGTAATGCTGCATGGTGTATTGGTAGGCCATGCGCATACTAATGTTTCCGTAAGCCAGATAGGGAGATAGGCGGCTGCAGCCTTTGCGGCTCAAGGATGGTTTGGAAATATGTTTGCTGTAGTTGACATACCGTTCTTTTATAAAACTTTCCAGGTATCGCCATGCCCAGTATTCGCCGCCCTGCTGAAAATTCTTGTCCCGGGTGGTGATTTCAGCAGGCAGATCTTTACCCTTCACTGCACTATGAAATGCTCGGTCAAGGCTCACGAAATTCCAATGCTCTTCATTTACGATTTTAGGAAATTCAGTCATTTTTTGCTTCCATCGCTCCGCCCAGTTATTTCTTGATTTCAAGCGCCTTATTATTCCGTTGGTTTGATATTCCTTCCAGAGGATGTTATTTTCTTTAAAGAAGTTGCCCACTGCTATGTCCCGGCCGTAGGTTAATTTATTGCCAGTCTCCTGATGCGAGTAAACGGCGTTGATTGCATATCGCCCGTTCAGGGCTTCAAAAACTGCTATAGCCTCGTTATGAAATATGGCGATTTGCCCATTTATGGCTTTCATCCGCTCTTGCATTTCTTGCAGCGATTCGTAAACAAAACGCCAGTGCCTCGCATCGCTGTCTTCATAAGACATTACTGAAGGCTCAAAACAATATATCAACAATAATGGCAGGTGCTGTTGTTGCGCTTCATAAAGGGGCGCGTGATCGGTGAACCGGAGGTCACGTTTTAACCAAATGATATTAATAGCATCTTTATCCAAACCCGTTCAGCTTGCTAATTACCCGAAATGTATCCTTGCCCAACTGCATACGTATGATATCCATCAAATCGCGGCCTTTTTTTTGTTTAAAAATAAGTTGAGAATATTGAACAAAAGTAGGTGAAACTATCGAGGTATGATGGCTAAATTTTTGCGACCAACGTTGAAAGCAATCAGAATGCAGTAGCGAAAGGTTTCTGTGGAACTTTAGCTATCATTCGCTGTCCCGTTGTGCGCATTGCCTAAGAATTGGAGAGGTTATTAGATTGATATTCAGGCTGAGGTGTGCGTCTTCATTCCAATCTTTAGTGTGCAGCGTAATGTTTAGCGGCACGTCCTTGTGCTTTTGCCAAGTGTAATCCTAACCATTAACGATAGATGCCTGTCTGTTTAAACTTGATCCTTTGTTCTTATGCAATTTCTCCAAGAATTGCCATAATAGAAAAATCCTCCAAAGCGCTTTATAGTATTGCATCTTGGAGGATTTTTAACTGTGGTTCCTCAGGGGCTATGAATTTAACGACGAAATAGTCCGAAATATACCACAATAGTCATTCATGAACTCATGGATGACTATTTGCATTTAGGGTATAGTCCATCCTGGTCCAAAGCAGTTCGTTCCAGTACATTGAAACTCTACGGAAACTCTACGGCAGCTATAATAAAGCACCTTCCACCCGCATGTTGACTATCGCATTAATCGATCCATTCTCTTAACCTTTCTACAAAGCCCATTATGATTTCAAATTTCTCAATAACAGCTGTAGCAATACAGCAGGCTAACATTGGAATGCAGTGAATCAAATGGCAAGTGAGTTATGTTGTATTTTGTTTACTGTGCAACATAGTAGTATACCATAGTGCACATATGCTATACTATTGTACTGATTTCTTTGGAGACGGTCTCTCTCACTAAAATCTAAAAGTCCCGTAAAACGAAATTTTTATTATATAATCATTATCAATTATTTAATAGGCAGCATTCCGATCGTTCGGTTAAGTTCGTTTAAATCAGGAGCTCAGCTTTCTCACATTATCAAATGTAAGGCCGCTACTACCCTGCCCACTACCTGTTTGCACTTTCCTGCCTACCCATGTAATAACTTTACCATTAAACCACCTGGCTCGTTTAAATGCTGTTTGTACAAGAGTGCCGGTTTTTGGTATTTCCTCTTCATTAATGAAAAGCGGCTGATAAAAACCAGGCGCTGCCGGAAATCCATAATTCTGGGGATACATGATTCTATCCACTTGCAAAGTCCCCGTTCCATCGGGAATAAGAATATTACGCAATCCGTAATTTAATATCTCGGTTCTGGGCCGTATCATCGAAGGAGGGGAATACTGATCTATTATACGGGGCATTGCAGAGCGCTGGTAACGGATCTTACGATTACTTGGCGGCGTTGAGGTATGAACTGCCATCAATGGTATCCAATTCTCTGGAACCGTCGTGGATTCCAGGCTGTAGGTCAGTTTAGCGTCAGGGTCAGAAGGCACGGGGATCGTATCGTCTGCGCTATCGCGCAACTTTCTCAGATAGACATCAAATTTATTCACCGCATCTTGTCCATCTTTTCCACGACCCAGGTTATCTGGTACTATTTTTTCAATACCCCATACCAGGTTCGTCATTTCATCCCGCATAAACAAAACAGACTCAATTGGCTTGCTCTCTAAAACGCCTTTTGT
>CANBTK010000265.1 GCA_947372365.1 Flavipsychrobacter stenotrophus
GCCATCCTCTGTTAGCTTGGCCCATAAATCGTCTACTTCTTCCTGCGAAGTACAATTAACGAAGAATGATACGGCTTCCGTAAATTTATAGGTAGGCCCGCCATCCAGCGCCATGAAGCGCTGCCCTTCAATTTCAAATGTGGCGCTGAATACCTTGCCACCCATCTTGTTAGAACTGATTACCGTAGTATTTTTAAATACTGTAGGATAAAAATTGATGGCTTCTTCCAGGTTGCCATTGAACCATAAAAACGGGGTTACTTTGTGCATTGTTTTTGGTTTTATTAGTTGTTAGGTTGACTAGTATTATCTGATTTCATCTTGTTAAGCAAATCGTCCAGCGCATCGAACCTGCCAGCCCACAATTTCCTGAAAGGCTCCACCCATTCGGCAACTTCATTGAGCTTTTGCAGTTTAGCCTCGCAATACCGTTCCCTACCCTGCTTTTTAATCACTATGAGGCCGCACTCAGTAAGTATCTTAATGTGCTGTGATATGGCGGGCCTGCTTACATCAAAGTTATCGGCAATAGTATTCAGGTTGAGCGGTTGATGCGCTATTAAACCTATTATTTCGCGCCTTGTAGGGTCCGCTATTGCCTGAAAAACATCTCTTCTCATCTCTGTAGCGAGTTATTATGTAAGTAATCGCTTACAAATATATGCGTAAGCATTCACTTACGCAAATTTCAGGTAAGAAATCGCAAAAAATATTTCTATTGTCCCGGCCACGGTAATTGGGAACAGCAATGTAAATTGTGGCAACATCATTTTTTATGCCCTTCAGGAAAGTTACTATCGCAGCGTTAACCCTCGTATTTATTTGCTTAGTTGTTTATAACTTTTACCCGGAAGGTAAAATACCGGATGGTATAACTATAGATAAACTAGTGGTGAACAAAGCAAAGCGGCAACTGACAGCCTATGCCAACAGCCGCATCGTTGCAACCTATACTGTGGCACTAGGTAAATGCCCTGTAGGAAAAAAACAGATGGAAGGCGACCACAAAACACCCGAAGGCACCTATACTATCTATGCCAAAAATCCCAATAGCGCCTACCATAAAAACATGGGAATATCCTACCCTAATGCCGATGATATTGCTACAGCTAAGCAGGCAGGCCAACCAACCGGAGGCGATATAAAAATTCATGGCATGAACAATACACGCCCTTTCCTGGGCAGGCTGCATAAAATAGTAGACTGGACCAACGGCTGTATTGCGCTAACCAACGAAGAAATGGATGCGTTATACGCCCACACACCTGTAGGCACGCCCATTATTATAAACCCATGACAAAGGTGTTGCTGGCTATTAAAAAAACAGCACAATTACCACAGAATACTATAAATTTACGTGCACGGAATAAGCATGGATAAAACCCTCAATTTTAAGAAAGCGCGCATTGCACCAACCCCCAGCGGCTACCTGCACCTGGGCAACGTACTTTCGTTTGCGGTAACGGCCGCAATAGCAGAAAAAACAGGTGCTAAAATGCTGCTGCGCATTGACGATGCCGACAGGGAAAGAACCAATAAACTGTATGTACAGGATATTTTCGATACTCTTAATTTTCTGGAAATACCCTGGCACGAAGGCCCCAGGAATATGCAGGAGTACGAGCAGGAATTTTCGCAACTGCACAGGATGGGCTTGTACAACCAGGCGCTAAGCCAACTAGCCGAGGCGCATGCGGTATTTGCATGTACCTGCTCGCGTACCGATGTGCAGAGGCTAAGCGCAGAAAACATTTACAGCGGTACCTGCCGCAACAAAAACCTGCCTTACGATACCCCCAATACCAGCTGGCGGCTGCGTACAGACAGCACAAAACAACTCAAGGTAAAAACGCTGCAAGGCGAAATAGTGCACACAACCCTGCCCATAATTATGCAGGATTTTGTGGTGCGGAAAAGAGATGGCTTCCCGGGTTACCAGCTCACTTCATTAATTGACGACCTGCATTTTGGCGTTGACCTCGTGGTAAGGGGAGAGGACCTGTGGGCATCAACACTTGCACAGCAGTACCTGGCTATGGAGCTAGGGCAGGAGGCTTTTGCCAATACTACTTTCTACCACCACCCGCTCCTGCTTGATAGCGAAGGACATAAACTGTCCAAGTCATTAGGCGCAACATCAGTGCAATATTTCCGCAAACAAAATAAGAAACCTGAAGATATCTATGCCCTGATAAGCCATATACTGGGTGTTGAAGCCCATGCTGACAATTGGCGGGATTTGGTGGGGATGCTGGGCCTGGCTAAGGTAAATGAAGGCACTGCCTAACCCGCCATTACCCTAAAAGTAAGGTTCACCCGTGGCTGGGTAACCAGCGTGGACTTAGGCAAGCTATGCACCCAATGTTCCTGAGTTGCACCACCCATCACCAGCAGGCTACCGCTTTCCAGCACCAGCGATACCGGGAACTTCGTTTGCCTGTGCTTCATAGAAAACTTCCGTTCTGCACCCAGGCTTATAGAAGCTATTGGCGAATGCCATGCCAGCGACTTTTCGTCATCGCTATGCCAGCCCATGCCTTCGTTGCCATCATGGTACAAATTAAGCAGGCACGAATTGAAGCACGCACCACAAGCCGCATCCGCTATGGCTTTAAGTTCTGATAGTTCCTTAGTCCATGGCAAGGCTTCCTTGGTAGTATTGGAGTAAGTATAGCTAAAGCCACTATCGCCATACCAGGCCACTTTTCTTTTGGTGACAAAATGCTTGCCAAAAATAAAGGCTTCATCATTCCTCCATTCAATAGCACCCAACAGTTTTTCAAGGTAATGGCTTGCCTGCTGGGGCGTTAATATTTTACCCATGTAGCTGGTTATGCCGTCATACGGCAGCAAGTTCATTTCCTTATTCCTGCTAAATAGCTCCATGCTTCTGTTTTTTAATCCCACTTTTATTTAATTGCTTAATCCATTACTATTGGTTGGCCATAATCAGCACTCACCCAGGCTGCCCCCCAGCCAATAATAGCTGTCTTCCTCACCGTGCCCCACATGTAGCCACCCATAAGCCCGCTGGCCTGTATTACCCTATGGCAAGGGATTAAAAAGGCAACCGGGTTGCTGCCTATGGCTGTACCTACTGCGCGCGATGCATTGGGGTTTTGCAGGTGGGCTGCTATTTCGCCGTAAGCGGCGAGCTGCCCCATGGGTATTTTGAGCAGGGCTTCCCATACTTTAAGCTGGAAATCCGTGCCCTTAAGGTGCAGTTTTATTTTACCTGTGCTTTCCCCTCCATTGGTAAAAATGCGCAGTGCGCCTTCGTGCAGCCGGGTAGCCAAAAGCTGGTAGCCTGCATTAGGAAATTGATGCTGTAAAACCTGTAGTGCGTCTGTCTCGTTTTCAGCAAACGCCATATGGCAGATGCCTTTGGGTGTTGACGCAATAATAACCTGCCCGAACGGGCTATCAGCGAAGCTGTAATTAATAGCCAACCCCTCCCCGCCATTCTTAAATTCGCCTGGTGTCATACCTTCAATATTTACAAACAGGTCGTGCAGCCTGCTGGTGCCCGAAAGGCCGGTTTCATAGGCGGCATCAAATAAGGTAGCCTGCTTATCTTTTAAAACACCCTTGGCGTGTTCCACACTTATATACTGCAAAAACTTTTTAGGGCTTACGCCTGCCCAATCGGTAAACAGGCGCTGAAAATGAAAAGGGCTGAGGTGTACCTTTTCGGCAACCTCATCAAGGCCCGGCTGTTCTTTAAAATTTGCCTGTATGTACCCTATGGCATCCGCAATACGGTTATAATTGATGGTTTCCTGTGCTGTCATCTTGCTTCCTGATTAACTGGTGTAAAGGTAGCCAGCCGCTGTGCCACCTGAAACCCGAAACTTGCTAAAGTATAAATGGCCGCCCCAAAAGCGCCACTTACAAGAATAGCCCCACTGTCGCGGGGCTATTCAATTATACCGTACAAAAATATTACACTTTATTCGGAATCCGCTTCAATGTTTCCAGCAAATAGCCCCAGAATTTCTGTACTGAAGATATTTGGGCACTTTCATCGGGCGAATGCGCACCAGTGATATTGGGCCCAAATGATATCATTTGCATACCCGGGTAATTTGTGCCCAGGATACCGCACTCCAACCCCGCATGCACTGCATTTACATGGGCATGCTCATGGAACATTTCTTCATAAAGGCCAGACATCAGCTTCACGATTGGGGAATTAGGCTTTGGCTCCCAACCCGGATAGACTCCGCTGAAAGCCAGGTTAGCGCCCATCAGTTCAAACGAACTACCTATAGCATCCTTCAGGTCATATTTTTCTGAGTCAACCGAGCTGCGGGTAAGGCATTGTATGTTATATGCACCATCGGCAACCAGCACACGGGCAAGGTTATTGGAGCTTTGCACCAAACCTGCAATATCCGGGCTCATGCGGTAGATACCATTCTGGCAGGTGTATAATGCACGCAACAGTTTCTGCTGAAACTCCACCGCCATTACCTGGCCCGGAAGGCTTGCAGCTTCAATAGTTACAGCCAGCTTAGGGTCCGTTACTTTATATTCCTCTATTAAAATGTTGGCAAGCGCAG
>CANBTK010000266.1 GCA_947372365.1 Flavipsychrobacter stenotrophus
GCCTTTTTGCAAAGAAACAGTATCAAAAAAACGATTGACCAACTCCGGCAAGTAGAAATTGTCAATATCCTGCAGATCTAATTTTGGAATGGTATCGGCATATTTGAAAGCGTATCTTACAAAGAGTTGCTGTTGTATTTTTTCAATCAACTTCATTTGATTTACCTGCAGCAAACCCGCAACAAAGACACCAAGTATTACTAATGCAATCAGCAATACCATAGATGTTGAAATGGTTCCACCAAGTACAAAACTGATTATCGATTGTATGCCAAGTGGTAGAGAAAGCTGAACAACTCCTGCTATTATCGCATAAAAATAGATTGATGATATTTCATTTTTTTCAAACTTTAATACCTCAAGAAGTTTTACCAATGTACTCATTCGCTTCTCTGCCATATCGTTATAATTTCGGCAAAGATACACAAACACTCTCTTTTTTGATAGCAATACTATTATAAAAGTGTTAAAAACAAAAAAAAAGATAGCGATGTATTTTCTATATTCTGACTTAAACTCCCAATTTGTGTGGGTATTAATTATTATAACTTTCGTGCCTACTCCGGCCGGGAACATCGGCCTGATGATGTTCCCGGGTTCTTATTTTACTAATGCATAATTATCGTATCACTTAACTAAGCGGTTTTCTGGCTACCCTTGAAACAAAAATGCACTTAACATGTTTGCCTGTCAAATTGCGTTTCAATTTGCCCGCTCACTGTAGTCCCCTTGTAGCCCTTTTTCCTTACGCCAGGGTAGCATAAATGCCGTAGTAAGAATAATGGCGCCACCAGTTACAATCATTATCCTGCCTAAATAGTAGTAATTGTGTTCCTTTTGCCTTTGGCTGAAAGCTTTTGCCGCGTTGGAATACCTGGCCAGGTATTTTAGGTGGCTTGTATCGGCTGGACGGCTGTTTTGAGCAAAAGAACTATACATGGCCATGCTCATAATCAGCCCAATTAGTCGCTTCATTTCACCTGTTTTAATTAATAGGAATGATAGTTTAATTCATTTTTTTGCCCAGCTTCCGGTAGGATAAATAGAAGAATAGCGGGAATACCAGTAGGGTGAGTATAGTCGCCGTTATCAGCCCCCCTATTACCACAATAGCCAATGGCTTCGATGTTTCAGAGCCTATACCCTTAGATAATGCGGCTGGCATCAGCCCTATAGCAGCCATTAATGCAGTCATTACCACTGGCCTTACCCGCGCCCTTACCCCTTCATTTATTGCTCCTTCCAGCGACTGGCGTGTGAATTCGCTTTGCTTAATACCTTGCAATTTGCTCTTGAAAACAGATATCAGTATCACGCCGTTTTGGATACAAATGCCAAACAAAGCAATAAAACCGATGCCCGCTGAGATGCTGAAGTTAGTCCCTGTCAGCAGTAAAGCTGCGATACCGCCTATTATAGCAAAGGGTACATTCATAAGCACGATACCTGCGTCTTTGACATTCCCGAACATGATAAAGAGTATCAGGAAAATGAGTGCCAGGCTTATTGGTACAACTTGTTGCAAACGCATGGTAGCCCTTTGCTGGTTTTCGAAATCTCCTGCCCACTGGGTTTCATACCCTTTGTTGAGTTGCACAGCCTTCTTTACTTTCTGCTGCGCTTCTGCTATGGTACTGCCCATATCGCGCCCCCTTACCGAAAATTTAACTGCGCTATAGCGCATATTGTCATCCCTGAAAATGATGCTGGGCCCGGTTAACCGTTGAATGCTGGCGATATTTTTAATAGGCACCTGCGAGCCACGTAAGGTTGGTACCATCAGGTTGCTAATAGCTTCGGCATTATTGCGGTAGCTTTCTTCGTAGCGCAGCCTCAGTTGAAATTTCTTCTCACCCTCATATATCTGCGAAATGGCTTTTCCGCCTATCGCCATTTCTATTATCGCATTTGCATCGGCTGTAGTTACGCCGTACAACGCCATTTTTGCATCGTCAAGGTCTATACGCAACTCTGGTTGGCCTATATTTCTTATTACGCCCAGGTCTTCTACGCCCTTTATGCTTTTCATTACGTTGTATATTTCATTGGCTTTCTTTTCGGTGTATTGCAGGCTATCCCCATATATTTTTACTACCAATGACCCTTTCACGCCTGATACCGCTTCTTCCACATTATCCATAATCGGTTGCGAAAAGTTGAGGTCTACACCGGGGTATACAGCAAGCCTTTTTTGCATTGCACCTATCAATTGTTCCTTGGTGAAGCCACTTTTCCATTGCTTTTTGGGATAGATATCCACATGGAATTCAATGTTGTAAAAACCTGTAGCATCTGTTCCATCATTAGGCCGGCCTGTTTGTGACATGACTTGTTTTACTTCTGGAAAATCAAGGACGATCTTCCTCATTTTGTTGGCGAGGCTGCGCGATTCTTCCAGTGAAATACTCAGGGGGCAAGTAGCCCTGATATATATAGCTCCTTCATCCAATTCCGGCAAAAACTCTGTACCCAGGAATTTGAAAAGGCCTAATCCAACCACTACTATAGCGGCGGCCGATACCAGTGTTATCTTCTTGTGCGAGTAAGTCCAGGAGAACAATTTCATTATTCCATTGGTGATGCCTTCTACAAACAGATTGTGTTTTTCCTTTACGTCCTTACGCAGCAAAAGGCTGCTGAGCAGGGGCACAAGGGTTAGCGTGAGGATTAGGGCACCTAGTAATGCAAACCCAAGGGTCCAGGCAAGTGGCGAGAACATTTTGCCTTCCACCTTCTGGAAAGCGAAAATGGGTAGCAAAGCGGCAATGATAATGAGCTTCGAAAAGAATATAGCCTTGCCCAATTCTGCGCCTGTATTTTTTATGATACCAAGTTTCGACAGCTTGTTGAAGCGCTCCATGCCTACCTGGTGCGCCCTGTGGTCAAGTACCACAAATATGCCTTCCACCATTACCACAGCACCGTCAATGATAATGCCGAAATCTATAGCACCCATTGACAGCAGGTTAGCGCTCATGCCCTTCAGTGTAAGGCATATAAACGCAAACAGCAACGCCAGTGGAATAACTATAGCCACTGTTACAGTGGTGCGCCAGTCGGCCATAAACAGGAATACAATTACTGTTACGAACAAAATGCCTTCCAGCATATTGTGCAGTACGGTATGTGTGGCAAAATCTATAAGGTTATCCCGGTCGTAAAACGTATCAATTTTTACATCAGCTGGTAGTATCTTTTCATTAAGCTGGTTTATTTTGGCTTTTACGCGCTTAATTACTTCACTGGGGTTTTCACCTTTCCTCATAACGATGATCCCTTCTACAACATCGTTGTGCATATCCCTGCCCACTTGCCCCAGCCTGGGCAGGCTGGAGGCGCTAACCTCGGCTACATCTTTTACCAGTATAGGCGTGCCGTTAATATTGGTAACTATGATATTACCTATTTCACTTTCATTGTTCAGCAGGCCTATGCCCCTTACCACGTACGATTGCGAATTATCAACAATAACATCCCCACCCACATTAATATTGCTCTTTGAGGCTGCGGTGTAAACATCGAGCGGAGTAATGTCATAAGACGCAAGTTTTTGCGGGTTCACTTTTATCTCAAACGTCTTTACCTCTCCGCCAAAACTCACTACATCGCCTACTCCGGGTACGCCCAGCAGCTGGCGCTGTACCACCCAGTCTTGCAGCGTTTTCAGTTCCTTTACAGTTTTCGTGGTGCTTTTTAACGTATACCTGAAAATCTCGCCAGTTGGGCCAGTAGGCGGCTGTATATCCGGCTCCGCGTTTTCGGGCAGCTCTACGCCACGCAGCATATTATTCACTTGTTGCCTTGCGAAAGCATCGTCAACGTCATCGTCAAAAATGACCTTTACAACTGATAGCCCGAAAACGGTGGTAGACCTTACAGATGTCTTTTTTTGCACCGGGTTCATGGCTACTTCTATTGGTATAGAAACAAATTTTTCAACTTCTTCTGCGCTTCGCCCTGGCCACTGGGTAATAATGGTGATTTGAGTATTGGTAACATCTGGAAAGGCTTCTATTGGGATGTTTTTAAAAGCTAGTACACCCCAGATAACTAACGCTAATGTGGCGAGCAGTATAAAGAGCCTGTTCTTTAGTGAAAAGGCTATAACTTTCTTAATGATCTTTAACATAGTACTTAGTTAGTGCTTAACGCCTGGTAAAGGAATAATTGTGAATTAATGACCACCTCGTCGCCTAACGACAGGCCGGTGATATAGGCTTTCTTATCTACCCTTTTGTTCAGGGTTATTTCCTGTATGGATAGTTTATTGCCTTTGCGCAATACCACATAGTTTTTGCTGTTGTCCATAACTATGGCCTGCGAGGGCACTGTAAGGGATTTTACGGCCGATTTACCGTTTACTTTCACCGTTGCAAACATTTCGGGCTTCAGTTCATTTTCGGGATTTTCCATACTTATCCTTATTCGCATGGTGCGGGTAGCAGGGTCCAGTACGTTGTAGGCCTTATCAATCTTGCCTACGTAGTCTTTGTCCGGGCTTACCAGCGTGGAGGCCTTTACGGGATCGCCAAGGTGGATGCTGTTCATGTCAG
>CANBTK010000267.1 GCA_947372365.1 Flavipsychrobacter stenotrophus
CATCCGCGTACTGCTGAGCTTGAATTTAGTGCAGACGCCCATACCAGGCTTTGGGCTTTACAGGGCATGCCAAAAAGGAGAATTGCCAGTAGGGCAAGAATAACATTTTTCATAGAGGTATATTTTATTAAAGGTAGCAAAATTTTTTCATAACCCAACTTCCACACTCGTATGCTAATTAATCCGAGGCTTCACATCATTCGCAACTTGCATCGTTGGCCAAACACCTGGCTGTTGGAGGGGAAGACCAGTGTTGGTGAAATAAATTGCCAAAAAAAATGGGCAGCCTCACAGCTACCCATTTACAATTTATCATTAGTAATTTACCATTAGTTCGATTTGGTGTTCATCATCTTCTTAGCTTCAATGCTAAGCGTAGCATGAGGGACAGCGCGAAGGCGGGCTTTTTCTATGAGCTTGCCTGTAACGCGGCAGATGCCGTAAGTTTTGTTTTCTATACGTATCAACGCCTTTTCCAAGTGGTTTACGAACTGTATCTGGCGGCTGGCTAACTGTGCCAGTTGCTCGCGCTCCATAGCGCCGCTGCCGTCTTCCATATTCATATACCTGTTTTCGGTATCTTCTGTGCCAGCTTCGTCCTTGCGGGTAATAACGCCCTGCAGGTACAACAACTCTTTACGGGCAGCCTCAAGGCGGTTAGATATCAGTTCCCTGAATTCAACCAGTTCCTCATCGCTATACCTGTAAACGGTAACCGGTGGCGGTGGTGGCTCATCAAGCAAAGACCTGTAAACTTCAGGCTGGTAAGATGCCGGCAATTCAGTTTCGGTAGTATGCTTTGACTTGTTTTCCATGCGGCGGTGCGCAATAATAACCGTAGGCTTCTTTTCTATAGGCCTGGCCGCTGGCGTTGCCATTGGCTTGGTAACCACAGCGCTTGCAGCCTTGGCAGCAAGTACCCTTTTATCCAGCGAATTAGCCGATAAAATCTTTTTCACCGGCACAGCTGGCTTTTTAGGCGCCTTCTCTGGCTTTGGTGGTGCTACTGGTGCTGGTTTTGGCTCGGCCTTTACTGGCGCTGCCTTTTTTACAGGGGCAGGCGCTGGTGCTGGCTTCGCAGCGGGCGCAGCCTTCTTGGCTGGCGCTGCTTTTTTAGCTGGCGCAGGTGCTGGCTTTGCAGCAGGTGCTGCTTTTTTGGCAGGCGCTGGTTTAGCTGCCGGGGCTGCTTTCTTAGCCGCCGGTGCTGCCTTAGCTTTATTTACTTCTGGTGTTGGTTTATTTGCAGTTGTAGCTTTTTTCATTGGTTCTGTTTTTTTTGCCGGTGCACTCTTTTTTACAGGTGGTGCCGCTTTTTTAGCCGGTTGGGCCAAAGCTTTCTTAGCAATCGGCGCTGCTTTCGCAGCAGGTTTTACAGTCGCGGCAGCTTTAGCTGCGGGCTTTGCGGCCTTAGTGGCTGCCTGCTTTTTGGCAGTTGGCGCTGCAGTTTTAGTGTTCGCCTTAACAGCTGGCTTTGCTGCCGATTGCTTTTTTATGGCCATGGTTTAACCGTTTTTTGATATGTATACTTTAATAGTTATATCATTAACATCAACTTCCACCCCATCTGGTACATAAGGCTTAAAATCAATGGTGTCTGCCAAAATTTCGGCGCAAATATAATCATTGTATTTAATTATTGCGCTTTTTAGTGGCCCATGCTCTTCAATGGTAACATTTATACGGTCTATCACCTCTAACCCACTCTCTTTACGAATTTTTTGTATGCGGTTAACAATCTCCCTGGCGTTGCCTTCATCCTGTAAGTCAGCGGTTAATGTAATGTCAAGTGCTACGGTAAGGTTGTCTTTATTAGCAACGGCCCAGCCGGGTATGTCCTCAGCTATAATGCTTACATCGGCCGGGCCTATTTCAACAGCTTCGCCGCCTACCATCAGGCTGAATGCCCTGTCTTTTTCCAGAAGGCTTATGTCGTGCTGGCTCATTTGGTTTACCGCATTAGCCACGCTCTTCATTTTTGCGCCCATCCTGGCACCCAGTGCTTTGAAATCAGGTTTTATTTTCTTTTTGATAAAGCCGTCATCCTCAGTCAGGTATTTTATTTCCTTAATGTTGGTTTCGCTCTTTATCAATTCCTCCATGCGCTGTATCTGCCCCTTGGTGTGCTCATCCATTATAGGGATAAGTATACATTGCAATGGCTGGCGCACCTTTATATTTACCTTTTTGCGGATAGACAATACTATTGATGATATATCCTGTGCCATGCGCATCCTTTCTTCAAGGCTTTCATCAATGTAACTTTCATTAGCTACAGGGAAGTTGGCAAGGTGTGCTGAAACGCTCGCTTTTACACCAGTTTTCCCATTCAGGTTCTGGTACATCCAGTCTGCAAAAAACGGCGCAATAGGTGCAGTTAATAATGCCAAGGTTTCCAGGCACTCGTACAATGTCTGGTAAGCGCATATTTTGTCATGCTCGTACTCACCCTTCCAGAACCGCCTGCGGCATAAGCGCACATACCAGTTACTCAACTGTTCGTCAAGGAAATACTCCATGGCGCGCCCAGCCTGTGTAGGCTCGTAATCATCAAAATAAGCGGTAACGTCTTTTATAAGCGTATGCAACGATGACAGTATCCACTGGTCTATCTCCGGCCTGTTTTGCACAGGTACGTAGGCTTCATTAAACAGGAAGGTATCTACATTGGCATACAATGCAAAGAATTGGTAAGTATTATAGAACGTACCAAAGTATTTGCGCTGCACTTCCTTTATGCCCTCAAGGTCAAAACGAAGGCTATCCCATGGCGAGGCATTAGTTATTAAATACCAGCGGGTAGCATCAGCACTGTATTTCTCCAGTGTTTCAAATGGGTCAACAACATTGCCCAGGCGCTTGCTCATTTTGTTGCCATTCTTATCCAGCACCAACCCGTTACTTACAACGGTTTTGTATGCCACACTATCGAACAGCATAACACCCAGCGCATGCAGGGTATAGAACCAGCCACGCGTCTGGTCAACCCCTTCAGCAATAAAGCTGGCAGGGAAGTTCTTCTTAATGTCGGCTTCCGAATGTTTTTCAAATGGGTAATGCAGCTGCGCATATGGCATTGCACCACTATCGAACCAAACATCTATAAGGTCAGGCTCGCGGCGCATAGGCTGCCCGCTGTCAGAAACCAATATTATCTGGTCAACAAACGGCTTGTGCAAATCGAGGTCACCGGCTTTAGTAGGCTTGAACGTTAACGTACCAACCACTTTATGCTCTTCGGTTACCGTATGCACTTCAGTGAGCAGTTGGTTCAGCCCAAGTACTTTATTGGCTTTTTGCGCTTCCGCTATCAATTCGGCTATGCTGCCTATACATTTCTTTTCTGTACCATCTTCACTCACCCAAACAGGCAATGGAGTACCCCAGTAGCGGCTGCGGCTCAGGTTCCAGTCCACCATATTTTCAAGCCAGTTGCCAAAGCGGCCTTCGCCTGTAGCTTTAGGCTTCCAGTTGATGGTTTTGTTCAGTTCTATCATCCTGTCCTTTACGGCAGTGGTCCTGATGAACCAAGCGTCAAGAGGGTAATAGATTACCGGCTTATCGGTACGCCAGCAGTGAGGGTAAGTATGTTCGTACTTTTCAACTTTAAAGGCATGCCCGCTTAGCTTCAGCTTTACGGCTATGTCAATATCTACATCCTTGTATTCCGGGTCGTTCTTGTAATCTTTTACATACCTGCCACTGAACTCGCCCACATAATCTATGAACTTGCCCTGCCTGTCCACCATCACCAGTATGCCTATGCTATTCTTCTTTCCTACCCTATAGTCATCCGCTCCGAAAGCAGGTGCAGTATGCACTATACCCGTACCATCTTCAGTAGTAACGAAATCGCCGGTAATAACCCTGAACGGGTCGCCACCTGCTATTTCGGCAGTATTGCCATCAAAAGGCAGCAACTGCTCGTAGCGTAGGCCTTCCAGTTCACTGCCTTTATATTCAGCAATGATTTTCCATGGTATAGCCTTGCTTTCTGTATTATATAAAGTAAAGTCGCTATTCTCGTTCTCAGCCTTGAAATACTTGCCCAATAAGGCTTTCGCCAGTATTACGTTGCAAGGCTGATGGGTATATGGGTTAAATGTTTGTACCAGTACATAATCAATATTAGGCCCAACTGTAAGCCCGCAATTGCTTGGTAAAGTCCATGGCGTAGTAGTCCATGCCATGAAATAAACGGCCTCACCCCGGCCCTCTCCCGAGGAGAGGGAGGTGCCATTAGTACTATCGTTTGAAATAAAGGGGGCCCATGCGTTTTTAGCTACATCATGCAGCTTTGCCTGCAAAGGGTTGTAGGCAACCACACCTCCCTCTCCCTGGGAGAGGGCTGGGGAGAGGCTGAACATAGCCACTACAGTGGTGTCCTTCACATCCTTATAAGTACCTGGCTGGTTCAGTTCATGGCTGCTTAAGCCAGTACCTGCAGCAGGCGAATAAGGCTGGATGCTTACGCTTTTGTACAACAAATCTTTCTCGTACAATTGCTTCAGCGCCCACCAAAG
>CANBTK010000268.1 GCA_947372365.1 Flavipsychrobacter stenotrophus
ATTTACGTTAAAAGTGTCTATAACTATATGGCAGCCGTTGCCGCTATAAACATACAGGCTACCCGATGTTGTGGCAACTTGGGTGGGCGTTGTATTGCCTGTGCTCCAGAGGTAGGAGCTATAGCCACTGGGGGCGGTTAATGTGACTGGGCCAACTGTGGAGCAGGCTGATGTGTCCCTCGCCCTTGTTATAGTATCGCCCGGGGTAACTACAATATGAAATGTATCAATGTTGATGCGGCTACAGCCAATTGTTACCATAACCCAGTAGGTGCCGGGCGATGAAATACTGATGCTGCTGGTGGTAGCGCCTGTATTCCATAGGTAGCTGGTGCCGGGTGTGTCAGCACTTATTGCATAGCCTCCAAGTGGTATGCATGTGGTGGTGTCAAACCGCTTAATAACTGTATCGTGCCATACAGAAATATAAATGGCTGGCATGCCCAGCCGGCAGAAGCCCGACCCGGAAAAGGTTACCGCTGCTGGCGAATACCCGCACGCCGAGCCTGAGCCATTGGGGTTAGTGATACAGTCCACTTGCGTGCCGGCATACCGCGCAAAATATATTTTGCCGTCCGGTGCAAGCCTCAGGTCAAATGAATTGTATGGCGAAACAACAGTGGTGCGGGTAGCTATTATAGCTGATGCTGTAGAGCCTGTAATATCGTATTGCTGCAACGAAAGGCTGTCGTAACTATTGCAGTACATCTTCTTGCTATTAGGCGAAAATTCAGCCCCATATTGGGTGGATACGGAGTCAAGTACCCTGCAGTTGCTAACGATGCCTGTTGCCGGGTCAAAATCGTATAGTTCTGTGCCGTTGCCGCTGTATGCCACCTGGCAAACCAGGTGCTTGCGGTCGTGCGATGCTTTGATTTCGCCAAATGTATAACTATTGGCAAACGGGCCGTGCAGCCGGCCTATGTTTGAAACCACGGGCGATGCAATGCCACTCGCCGAAATATTGTAGGCCAGGAAGCGCGTAGTATCACGGCGGTGCACAACTAGCCATATGTCGCAATTATCGCCGGGTATTGCGGTCATCTTTTCCGCCAGGGAGTCGTTAACGTATGTGCCAAGGGTAGATGCCACAACATCGCCCAGCCCGCTGTTTAGCGTCATGTCAACTATGCAGTAATTGAGCTGGCAATAGAGCGGTACATACGGCCCCATATACTCTTCCAGCGAAAACACATAGTACTGGTTGGGGTTACTGATAACAGGGGCTATTATGGAGCTTTGCGTGGTGCTCCAGGTAGTGTAAGAAACGATGGCTGTGCCTGATGGCATTAATGAGTGGGTGCGGTCCCATATTTGCATGGCGTTAGTATAAAAAAGCAGGTTGCCCGCAGTGTCTGAAACGGATGCAGGGCATTCGTTAATATCCATGCTTGTGGCCATGGCAACAGGGGAGCCTGACGAGAAATTCAACCCAACGTTATGGCCGAAAGCCCATTTTTTATTTTGTGCTGTGTTGTATTGTCCGAAACATGAAAGGTAGGCAATAAAAGCGCCCAAAAACAATAGTAGTTGTTTGGCCATAGATAGGTGGTTTACGGTGTAATGCAAAAGTAAAATAAGTTGATAATAATTTACAATAGTGCTGGTGCTTAAGCCCTGTTTTAATGGGTGCGACTAATGCCCAATTAATTGCCGGTTAAAAATGTCTAATAGTGTGCGGTTATAACCCTGTTTTTCATTGTTTCGGCGGTTGCTGCCAATACGCTAAAGTTAGTGGTGCGCAGCTATTGAGGTAGCAGCCTTAACCAACGCCGGTAGGTTTTTGCTAAAAGAAGTGTTCCCGGCAACAAGCGCGAGCCTGGCCGGGAACATTGAAAATGAATTGAGTATGGATTATTACCTGATGAGCGTTATGCTGCCGCTTTCAGCACTTTGCTTGTCATAAACGCCAGTGAAGAATTGCAGGGAGTACATGTACACGCCCATATCGGCTGGCTCGCCCTTATAGGTGCCATCCCATCCCTTGCCAGGGATATCGGAAGTGAACACCTGCTCGCCCCAGCGGTTAAATATGCTGAACTGGTAACCCGATACATTACAGCCCGGCTGTATGGCTGGCTTAATAATATCATTGAGTCCATCGGCATTAGGGGTAAAGGCTGATGGTACATTGTGCCAGCAGGTGCAGAAACCTGTTACAACATGTACAGTATCCAGTATTTCGCACTCGTCTTTGATTACATAAACCCAATAGGTGCCACTGTCATGCACCGTCCTTACCGGGTTCCTGGAGCCATCATTCCACAGCACTTCGCCGCCAGCCGGAGGGGTAGCAACGAGGTCAAGGTTTATAGGCACGCCCTTGCAAATAAAGGTGTCGCGTAGATTCTGGCTAAAATGGAAGAAGGTAACGCGAATAGTGTCTTCTGCTTTACAATTGCCCTTGGTAATGGTAAGGGCATAGTTGCCAGTACGCGAAGCTGAATAAGAGCTGCCTATAGAGCCATCCTGCCACCTGTAAGATACGCCAGGGCCGGTAATAGGGGCCTCGATAGGGTAGTTCATACAAACAGTAACATCAGGGCCCAGGTTAAAGGTAAAGGTGGCATCAGTAGTATGGAAGGTATCAACGCGGTCTTTACAATAGGCCGATGAAACTACATAATAACTACCCGGGGTTGTAATAATGTCATTAGCGTTAGATGTGCCGTCCTGCCACAGGTAGGCTGTATAGCCACCGGGTGCGTTAAGTGTAAAATTGCCAGGGAAACAGAACGCGGAATCTGAAATACCATCAACATGCACAAACGGGATGATATTCACATGCATAGTATCAATAAGGATATGGCAACCTGTTCCGGCATATACATATACCGGGCCGGCAGCTGACACCGAAATTGAGGTGGTAGAAGCGCCTGTACTCCATAAGTAATTGCTATAACCGCCGGGTGCATTAAGTGTGAAGCTGCCTACAGTAGAGCATATAGAAGTATCCCTGCTATGGGTTAGGGTATCCATTGGCAGGCTGGTAATATGGAACGTGTCAATATTGATGCGGCAGCCATTATTGATTGCTACCCAATAGTTGCCTACCCCTGTTACATTAAAGCTGGAAGCTGTTGAACCCAGGTTCCACAGGTAGGCGGTGCCGGTTGTGTCGGCGTTTATCAGGAAGCCGCCCGGAGGGAAGCATACAGCAGTGTCAAAAACTTTGATAGAAGTATCGCCGCCACTTAATGAAGCGATAAACATATTAGGCATACCGTAGTTGGCCGATGTGGATGAACTCAGGGTTACTGCTGGTGAAGTATAGCCACAGCCCGTACCTGCGGTATTGGGGTTGGGTATGCAGTCAATAGTACTGGAACCAAAAGAAGTGTTCACATAAATTTTGCCATCCGGGGCAAGTTTTAAGTCCGATTCAGTGGGGGTTGATACCACGGTTACACGGGTGGCTATTATAGCTGCCGCAGTTGCGCCGGTAACATCGTACTGGTCTATGACAGTGCCCCATTCCTGGCAATAAAGCAATTGGCTGTTAGGGGAAAATTCGGCACCGTATTCCGACCTCGCTGACTCCAGCACCCTACAGTTAGATAAGATACCGGTAGTGGCATCAAAATCATACAATTCAGTGCCCATCGCTGAACCCACATTGTAAACCTGACACACAACTTTGCGCCTGTCAGGCGATGGCTTTATCATGCCTATCGTGTAACAGTCGGTGCCTGTAAATGTACCGGTATTAGATACTACAGGGGCAGAAATACCTGATGAAGTAATGTTGTAAGAAAGGAACTTTGTTGAGTCGGCCCTGTGTACCAGCAACCATAGGTCGCAGCTATTGCCAGCTACAAGCACAAGTTTTTCGCCAAGGTGGTCGGTCATTGCGGTTCCCATTGATGCCGCAACAACATCGCCCAGCCCGCTGTTCAGCGTCATATCAACAATGCAGTAACTGAGGTGGCAATAGCTGGTGCCGCCGAAATACTCTTCCAGCGAAAATACATAGTATTGGTTGGGGTTGCCTATAACCGGGGCAATTAATGCGCCCTGCGTACTGCTGGATGTTGTGTAGGATACGATGCCGCTGCCTGATGGCATAACTGCGCCGGTGCGGTCCCATACCATAGTGCCTTCGGTATAAAATAGCAGGTTGCCGCTGGCATCAGCCACAGACGCACAGCCTTCATTTGTGCTGATGCTTGATGCAAATGCAACTGGTGAGCCAGAAGAGAAACTGATGCCACCCCCGCCACCAAATACCCACTGCTTGTTTTGCGGGGCATTGTATTGTGCGTTGCCGGTAAAAGCGAGTGCCAATAGGGACAAAAACAGTACGAAGGTTTTTTTCATAGAGCGCAAGATTCAAGGGTAGTGTGAAACTATACAAGATATCAAGCAAACTTACAAAAAAAATGATATCTAATACAACTCAAATAATAGTATATTTAATGATTTGCAGGTTATTTTGTAACGTGCAATTACCTGATACGGGTGATGGTGCCGCTAACAGCGCTCTGCTTGTCATATACGCCTGTAAAAAACTGCAGGGAGT
>CANBTK010000269.1 GCA_947372365.1 Flavipsychrobacter stenotrophus
GTGTATGTTAAACAGCATGATGCTATCCAGGAAAAAATCAAGGAAATCGGGGTACTTAGGGCGCAGCTTCTGCAGCCCATCTACTAAGCGGTTGGTATCAATGCTATAAATATCAAGGTCGAAACGGTGTGTCTCCAGTTTTACTTTAATGTTAGATATATCGGGCGCGCCATCGCCCTTACTGCCACAGCTTTGAAGGAAGAACCCGGCTGGCAGCAGCAGCAAAACAACCAGTAAAACCATCCTTGCTACCCTATTGTGCGCATTGTATTTGCTTAACATAAACTTGTCTGATATTTAAAAACCACCGGGCAAAAATAAGGATAAACAGCTGATGCGTTTATCCTTAATATACTATAGTTATTGTTAGTCTAAATTACCTCCTGCCGGGCATTGGCATATTAGGCATGCCAGCGCCGCCCATGCCCTTGAATTTGTTCATCTGGGCCATCATCTGCTTCATCTGCTCAAATTGCTTCATAAAGGCATTCACTTCGTTCACATCCTTGCCACTACCTTTAGCTATACGCTTCCTGCGGCTCAGGTCTATTTCGTCAGGGTTGCTCCTTTCGAATGGGGTCATGGAATTAATCATAGCCTCAATACCCTTGAATGCGTCGTCGGAAATATCAATATCTTTGATAGCCTTGCCTACGCCAGGTATCATAGCCAACAGGTCTTTAATGTTACCCATTTTCTTTATCTGGTTAAGCTGGTCTTTAAAGTCTTCAAAGTCAAACTTATTGGCACGGATTTTCTTTTCCAGCTTCTTGGCTTCGGCTTCGTTATACTGTGCCTGCGCGCGCTCCACAAGGGTGGTGATATCACCCATGCCCAATATACGCTGCGCCATCCTTTCGGGGTAGAAAACATCAAGCGTATCCAGCTTTTCGCCCATGCTCACGAACTTGATAGGCTTATCCACCACATAACGGATAGATAAAGCCGCACCACCACGGGTATCGCCATCCAGCTTGGTAAGCACCACGCCGGTAAAGTCCAGCCGCTCATTGAAGGTTTTAGCAGTATTCACTGCATCCTGGCCTGTCATAGAGTCAACCACGAACAATACTTCATGCGGGTTCACTGCTGCTTTCACATCAGCCACCTCACGCATCATCACTTCGTCAATCGCCAAACGGCCGGCGGTATCTATAATGATAATGTTATTGCCGTTTTCTTTAGCGTAGGCTATGGCATTAAGCGCTATAGATACTGCGTTTTTATTTTCAGGCTCGCTATACACCTCTACTTTTACCTGCTCACCCAATACTTTAAGCTGGTCAATTGCCGCCGGGCGGTATATATCGCAGGCAACCAGCAATGGCTTCTTGCTTTTCTTGGTTTTGAGGTAGTTAGCCAGTTTGCCTGAAAAGGTAGTTTTACCAGAACCCTGCAAACCCGCAATAAGTATAATCGTAGGCTTACCGTTAATGTTTATTTCAGTTTCCTTGCCGCCCATCAGCATGGCCAGCTCGTCCTTAACTATTTTCACCATCAGCTGGCCGGGGCTTACCGATGTTATTACTTTTTCGCCAGTTGCCTTTTCCTTTACTTTATCAGTAAATTCCTTGGCTATTTTATAGTTAACGTCGGCATCTACCAGCGCACGGCGAATTTCCTTTACGGTAGTGGCAATGTTTATTTCATTAATACGGCCTTCACCCTTAAGTAATTTAAACGCGGAGTCGAGCCGCTCACTAAGATTTTCAAACATACGTTATAAATCAAAAAAATTAAAAATCAACAATAATAACACCTTAAAACAGGCGCTGCCCGGCTATTGAAGCAATATTCAGGAGTGCGAAGGTAAATAAATTAGTTGTAAACCGTAAGGGGTAAATTGCAAGCTTTGGGGCAAAAAATGCATTTGCCACTCAAGCCTCACTATTATACAAAAACCCCACTCCTAGCTGGCGTGGGGCTTTCAGTATTTTTGCAAATATGATTGGTTTAGAACTGGTACCCTATACGGCAATTCAGGTCAAATATAGAGCCTGGGCCTGTAGCATAAAATACCCTGAAATCTTCACGGTTTTCATCCGACAATTCCTTTGGCAATGTTGCATACTTTAAACCAGCATTTATCAATATCGCAATGTGGTTGAAATTGAACTTGCGGCCTACGCCTGCGCCTACTGCATAATAATCAATAGGGCCAATCTCTGTTTTGCTTTTATCGCCAATGATGGACAGCTTATCGCTTACGTATTTTGCATCGCCACCCAGCGCTTTTGCATACCAGAAATATTCATTACGGTGGGTAGTCTTAAAGTACTTTTGATACTCCAATTTATATTGTTTGCCCTGATAAGCCCCGGTGTAATTGATGAAGCCTATGTTAAACGAACTGCCACCAATACGAATTTCAACAACACCGCCAATTTTAGAAGCAGCGCTCAGTGGGCTTACAATCTGGAACGAGAAAGGGTGTATTTTCCCGAACGTAGGGTCGAATGCAGAACACCTGAAAAAGGTAAAAAACAGGATAAGGGTAACCAGTGTAAATTTTGACATGTTTGGATATAATAAGCGAGCGTTTGAAATAGATGCAACAAATATCTAAAAATATTGTGAAAATTCAAAGTGGAGCATATATGAACAGCTACAATTGAAGGCCCAGCGTTAAATGGGCATCCACAATAGAGCCTGGCCCCGTAAAACGAAACAGCCTGAACATGCTCTGGCGGGCCTTGTCATACTCTGAATCGTATTGGGCTAAATCACCAGATAGGAAACAGTACTTAAAACCAAGTTGCCAGTCAATGAACAGGCTTTTAAAATTATAGCGCCTGCCTACGCCTAGCCCGGCACCTGCATAACTTTCCGGGCCTACTACAATATCCTGTGTATGCCCAAACAGGGATAGCTTGGTATTAACGAATGTAACAGTATCGCCCATTACGGCCTTAACATAAATAAAGTACTGGTGCGGCCTTTTGTTTTTAAAGAATTTTTCGAACTCAATCCCATATTGGTTATGCGCAAATGCACCATAGAACTTCTTGTAGGTCATTATATAGGATGAGTTTCCCTTCCTGAATTCTAACCCAGCACCTACTTTTGAGCCAAGGCCGAGCGGGTTGGTGATGTGCAGCGCGATGGCATAGTGTTTCCTGCCTGTAGGGTCATATTCCTTTTCTTTTGCGCTAACACTGCCGCACAAGGCAAACAAAAGAACAACTATATATGAAAGCCTGAGCATAAATTTCATTTTAACAGGTATGACAATGGTACAAATGTCAGTAATTTATGTTGCATTTCATATAGTTGGCTATCGTAGCAAATTAATATGCCTTGCTATCAATGCCACTTCAATTTATTACGCCTAAACCAGCAAACTTACAAAGTTTACACTTAAAGTATAAATAATACATCTGTAAGCTAGCTGCACAAAAGTTAGCAAGTTACACGAGTTAAATATTTAGTATAGTTTTCGTATTTTTGACAACTAACAGTTATTAATTGTAAACCCTACAAACCTCTCTCCATGCTAAAAAATACTCGCCTGAAATATTGCCTTACGGCAGTTGCCTGCATGCTGTTTACAATTGCCACCGAAGCACAGATGGTTAATTGCAATGGTTTTTTAAAAGGAAATTATATTGAAGCCGGGGTAAACTGGAATGGCTGCTTTGGGTCCAGCACCAGGCCGCCAGCCGGGCTGGGTTATCATATTGAACGGCAAAGTAGCCTGTATAATGCGTCTGCTTGTGGCGGCACAAACACTACCGATTCTGCAATTGGCTTCGTGGCCGACCCGGCTAAAGACGGATGGGATGCTGGCTCGCCTACCCGTTTCGGCGATTATATTTTACCCGGCACGCCCCAGGAAGGCTGGAGCTACTTGGCTGATGGCCTGCAGATAGATGCATGGAACGCTTATGCAGCAGTTTCTGACTCGCTGGGCAATGGTATGGTAAGCTCAATAGTAGCCTATACCGATACCCTTGGCGTTAAAATGGTTAAAACCCAGGCAATAAAAGACGGTATTTATATTACACAATTCTATTCGCTGGATGCTGGCGCATCTTTTATTAATGTTCAGGTACTTATTGAAAATACCAGCCTGACTACCGTGGGCAATGTGGCCTACATGCGTACCATTAACCCGCACAACGACCAATCGCTATCATCGGTAGCTGCTACAAAAAATAAAATTGACTATGCCCTACCCGATACGCTCAGCCGTTCGGTAGTGTCAACCCGTGGCACCGTTTATGGCGATGCATACCTTGCCCTTGCTACCCAAGACCCAAGGGCTAAAGGCTTCATCTACAAAAACACGGGCTTGCCTACATCCACTACAATAGACAACATCTATTCAGGCGATGCCAACTACTTCTATAACCAGAATGACAGTAATGTAAGCAACACCAGCATTGGCCTTATTTTTGACCTCGGCAACCTGAACTCTGGCGGTGCAGTGCATTTCAATTTCATCTATGCGTTTAATTCTTCGGTAATAGACTCAACGCTGAATACCGTTGAC
>CANBTK010000270.1 GCA_947372365.1 Flavipsychrobacter stenotrophus
GGTGGTAGAGCCTATAAAGCCTTGGGTAAGTATGCATTTGCCTTGTTTGAGCTTACGCCCTATAATGGCCTGTGCCTGCTGTTTAGAGTAATTCCAGTCCACGCCGGCATCGCGGTACGTATCGTCGGTGCGTATTACCGTGCGGGCATCTACCCATTCGTGCAGCACATGGCTTTGTTCCAGCAGTGCGGATATAATGAGCGTAGAGAATATTTCGCCCATAGATACCGCCTGGTCGTAAGCAAAGTCATATTGGGCGCCATCGGCTGCGGCAACCGCTTTTTCCAGCTCTGCAAAATACTTGCCTAGTGTAGCTGTTGCCTTGGCATAATGTGCATCGTCCAGCAAAGCGCGGGCATAACCGAGGTGCTGCGCTTCCAGCTGTTTACAAAGCTCGGCTGCAGCATCCTTGCGCCCTGCACAGGCTTTGTTTACAATGTTTTCAAGTGCGTTGGTTGTCTTTCCCATTGCGGAAATAACCAGCACTACAGGCTCTTTTTCGGCCTGTATAATGGGCAGCAGCGCTGTTGCCCTATCGGGCGATGCTATGGAAGCACCCCCAAATTTAAATACTCTCATGGATTCGTTAAGTGGTTACTGATATTATGTAAATATAAGCGCAAAATGGATGCGCTTTAAGATAAGCAAGCGGCGGGTGGGGTCGGGTGTGGTTACTTCCAACCCGTTTTCTTTATCTCTTCGGCAGCGGCTTCCAGCGTTTCGTAAAACTCCTCGCCATACTTGCGCACAAGGGCTTCTTTCAGGAATTTGTAAACGGGCACTTTCAGCTTATTGCCTAGCTTGCACGCAGGCTTGCAAAGGTCCTGGCGTGGCTCATAGTTTACCAGCTCATAGTCGGGGTGGGTAGTTATCCTTATCGGGAACAGGTGGCAGGATATCGGTTTCCTGAAGCTCACCGCGCCCTCTTTCCATGCTTTTTCAATGCCGCATTTTACAATGCCCACGGCATCGGTATAGCCATAAACGCAAATGCCGCCATTTACTGTTGGCGTTACAAAGCCATGTTCGGTATCGGTGGTATGGGTGCCCTGCCGCTCTATTTCGGGCAGGTATTCGGCATGCAGGTAAGGTTTTATGGTGGGGTATATATCAGCTATGATTTTTGTTTCCTCTTCGGTAAGCGGCGCGCCGCAATCGCCGTCCACGCAGCAGCCGCCCTTGCACTTGTCAAGGTCGCAAACGAATTTCTCGTCAATAATTTCATTACTCAGCAGTACATTATCTATAGCTATCATTATACTATCGGTCACATATTTATGTAGTTCATCAGCAGGTTGTACTTGCCCATTACGTCTTCAATGCCGGTATTGTCGCCGTAAACGGCTATCACCTTGTAGTCGTGCCTTTCAAACGACGATGCCAGCGGCTCCAGCGATGTACGGTTTGTTTTGAGCGTTACTTCCATTACGCCGTTAGGGTTGGTAAATACCTGCGAATTTAAAACAGTAACATCTTCATTTTCGCAGATGCGGGCCACCTGGTACAGGCTGTAGTTATGGGGCATTATCTCCAGCACTATAATGCCACCGGGTATGTCCAGCCCGCCGCTTTCGGCCAGGTATTTTAAAAGTGTATCTTTTGATGCCGAACCAACGTATTTGTTTTCGCCATCAATAATTGGCAAAACAGAAAGGTTCATCTGGTTAAAAATACGCAATGCCTCGTACGGGTGAGATGCCGCATTTATAGCTGGCTTGAAATTGAGCCACCGCGGCTCGGTAAGTGGCCCTTCGGGCGCATCCCAATCCAGTAATTCGCTTTCCTGCACAAGCCCAAGGTAATTATCGTCCTGCACAAGCGGCAGTTGCAATAACTTATTTTCTTCCATCAAGCCCAGCGCCCGCTCGCCGGTGTCGCCGGGTTGTAGGGTGGGTATTAATGGTGATATTAATCGCATCATGCTCATTTTCCACTATTTTCAGGTATGTTATTATAAGGCAAACGCAGGGTGGCTTTGTTTAGTATAGCTACGTATTAAAAATGGCAGTGGTTTTACAAACTACATTTTATGCTTGGCGAGGAATGTGGTGAGTATGGCATTAAATTCGCCCGGTACTTCCATCATAGGCGCGTGGCCGCATTTATCTATCCAGTGCAGTTCGGAATTAGGTATCAGGCTATGGAATTCCTCAGCAACCATTGGCGGCGTTATGGTATCATTCTTACCCCATACCAGGCAGGTAGGCACCTGCATATCCTTGAGCTCGTCGCCCAGGTTGTGTTTTATTGCCGACCTTGCAAGGGCAATAATTTTAAGTGCCTTCATGCGGGTGTTTACAATATCGTAAACTTCGTCCACCAGCTCCTTGGTAGCCACCTTGGGGTCATAGAAAGTAAGTTCGGTTTTCTTGCGTATGTACTCCCTGTCGCCGCGCTTAGGGTAGGTTTCGCCCATGCCGTTTTCAAACAGGCCGCTGCTTCCGGTAAGTGTTATGCTCTTTACCCTTTCAGGGTGCTTTAATGTATAAACCAGCCCTATGTGCCCGCCAAGCGAGTTGCCTAGAATGTGTACCTTATTCAGCTTCTGGTGGTCCATGAACTTGGTCATAAACCTCGACAGGCCTGCTATGCTCGTTTCCAGCAAAATGAGGTCATAAAGGGGCAACAAGGGGATGATAACCCTGTAAGTTGTTTTAAAATGGTCAACCAGGTCCTTAAAATTGCTCAATGCGCCAAAAAGGCCATGTAGCAGTACTAATGGCTCTCCACTACCTTCTTCCAGATAGTTGAATTTGCCGGAATGTTTTATTTCGTATTCCATTAACTGTTGTGTGCTATGCTGCTAAAATACTATAATGGGGCAAAAATGACAAAAGTTTAAAAATAAAGTTTTCGTAACTATGTGTTGCCCGGCAGGGCAGCCCTATGAATTTACGGTGGCAATATTAAGAAACTGCCCTCAAAGGGCATGCCAGCTTTGTTTTAATTTTTCCCCACGAAGAAAATGAACGGCGTATTAATCGCATCGTTTAATGCAGCTTTTACCTTATTTTTCTGCTTTATGACTTTATACCTTTGTAAATCAACAACCTCAAGCGCAGCAGCATAATTTTTATTCATATTGTTTTGCCTGAGGTAAAGCGCTAAAAATATGGCAGAAGGCACATCGCAAGCGATGATATTTTTTACATAATGCAGCCATATGTTTTGCCTCTCCCACATATATTGTAATTTTTTATTGCAGCAACCGTGTTTGTAAACAATGTATTGCGGCTTTAATAAATTTTCCGGCTTACCTTCTCCTTCCCCTTCTGTACGACGACATTAAATCAGCGCCGCAACCGCACTTCTTGCTGCTGCTCACGCAACCCTGGGCAAGCTCCATCAGCAAAAAACCAAGAAAAGCGTAAATAATTATTGTTCCCGTTTTATTTCTCATATCTTATACTTTTGTAAAAATAGGAATTATTGACTGAAAACAAGCCAAAACGAATTTTAATAGCCCCGCTCGATTGGGG
This sequence comes from Flavipsychrobacter stenotrophus, assembly GCA_947372365.1. GTDB lineage: Bacteria > Bacteroidota > Bacteroidia > Chitinophagales > Chitinophagaceae > Flavipsychrobacter > Flavipsychrobacter stenotropha_D. Next base: position 3,480 of record CANBTK010000270.1, read on the forward strand.
TTTGGGGCATACCACACGGTGTTTGCCCCTTATTGGCTATTTAACAGGGCTCGGGCAGCAGGTAGTTGTGGCTTGCAACGCATGGCAGCAGGCATTTATTGAAAAGCGCTATCCTGAAATAGAGTTTATTTATATTGACGGGTACAACATTTCTTATACTGCAGGCCAGGCACCTGGCAAAGCAGCCAATTTGAAATTAGTACCCCGCATTTGTAAAGCAATAAAGCAAGAGCAGGATTGGCTACAAAAGAACCTGTCCAACTTAAATATAGCCGGCATCATATCTGATAACCGCTATGGCCTTTACACAGCAAAAATACCTTGTGTGATAATGACGCACCAACTGCAGGTGCAAACCGGAATGGGCAAGGCTGCAAATAGGCTGGTGCAGCGCATGCATTATTCGTTCCTTGAAAAATTTAACCAGGTTTGGGTGCCCGATGTAGAAGGTGAAAACAACCTGGCAGGCGAGCTTTCGCACTGCCGTAACCTACCGCCTAACACCCACTACATAGGCCTGCTTTCGCAATTCGAAAGCAGGCTTCCTCAGAAGGGGGATAAGGGGTATTTGCTCGTATTGCTTTCAGGGCCGGAGCCGCAACGCACCATTCTTTCCGGGCTTTTATGGCAGCAATTGCAACACTATGATGGTAAGGTTGTTTTTGTTGCGGGAAGCCACAATGCAGTGCCCCCCCAAGGCAATAACCCGCGCGGCATTACTTTCCACAGCACGCTTGTAGGGCAGGCACTGGCAGAGGCTATTGCCAGTGCGGATATGGTGGTATGCCGCAGCGGCTACTCTACGCTTATGGACCTTGTATTGCTGGGCAAAAAAGCCATCCTGATACCCACCCCCGGGCAGACAGAGCAGGAGTACTTAGCCAGGCATCTGCAGGAGCAGGGCATTTATCCATATGCCGCCCAGGCAGGCTTTGATTTAAATAGCGCCCTTGCCATTGGGCAGGCTTTCCCTTATAAGCTCCCCGCATTACAAGCGAGGTACCATGATTA
>CANBTK010000271.1 GCA_947372365.1 Flavipsychrobacter stenotrophus
CCGAACACATCGCCATAATGCCCTACTGATGCTATGGCTGTGCTGGCGCTGGCCCAGTTGCCGCCTGATGTGCCGCTGGAACTAAGCGTTGTGGTTGTACCTATACAAACACCCGAAGCGCCTGAAATAGCCCCTGCTACTGGCAGTGGGTTAACTGTAACCGATAAGAAGGTACTCCTTGGGCCACAGCCGTTGGTGGTTGTGTAAGAGATGTAGGTTGTGCCTGCAGCCATGCCATATACTATACCTGTTGTGCCAACAGATGCTATAGCAACCGAAGCTGTAGACCACGTGCCGCCGCTCACTGCGTCGGAATAGGTGGTTGTAGCCCCTGCGCACACCGATGGCGAAGCTGCCATAATAGTACCTGTAGGCGCCAGCGGGTTGATAGCCATTGCCTTAGGGGTGGAACCCACGCCACAGGTGTTGCTTAAATTATAGAAAATGGTATCAGTAACGCCACCAGTTACCCCGGCAACAATACCTGTTGATGATACAGTAGCATATGAGCTATGCGCGCTTGTCCAGAAGCCCCCGGCTACACTTGCCGAAAGGCCGGTTGACGCTGCTTCGCATACGCTGCTGCTGCCCGATATAACACATGGCTGCGGCACAGTATGCACATGCACCACTTTGGTAGCCACCTGGTTTTCAAAGGCGATATAACTTATGGTATCTATACCTGTACTAACGCCCGTAACAATGCCCCCGGTTACCGAAGTATGCCCGTTGCGGCTCAGCCAGCGGCCACCAGCAATGTGGTTGGTAAGGGTAATAGAAGCCCCTACACAAACACTGTCAGGGCCATGCACCAGGCCTATGGTATCTTCAATAGTATTGAGCGTAGTATTAGTGATTACCGCAGGGTTGTAGTCAAAATAGATGCCTACCCTGTTGGTGATTTCAGTACCTGCTGCCAGGCCAGGCCTTGGTACTATGTTAAAGGCTACGAAGCCCTTGCTGCCTTCCATATCGGCGCCGCTATCGGGCAGGAATATGTTGGCAAACCTGAATTTCACCACATTGCCGCCTGAGCGCTCTGGCTGTATAATCATTACATGGCCACTGGCATCTACCAGTTGAAGCGTTGCAATATCCAGGTTGCTGTTTATGGTATCATTTATGGTTATATTCCTTGCCCTGGCAGTACCCGTATTCTGGAAGTGGATCATGTAGCTGAGCGGTGTGCCGTTAAGTATAAACCCTTCGGTGCCAAAGCCTTTAGGGGATACCTCTATTTCATTTGGGTCCCATGAGCTAAGCGCTGGCTGCTGCCATGTATAAGTATTATTGGTAGTATCGGGGTCGGTAAGCGATGTTGCAGAAACATTAAGCGTATTTTGTATAGATACGCCCATGCCCACAGTGGACAGGCAGCTTACCCTTACATTAGCATTAAAATCGAGCTGGTCATTGGCAGTACTGAATACCCAGGTACAAACGTTGCCTGAAACCGATGTTGGCGCAGGGCCATCCAGCATGCCTTCATAGGCGAGGTTGGAATCGAGCGTCAAGGTAACTGTAGAGGCCAGCGAATCGCACAGGTAGCCGTAAGGGTTGCTCGCCCAGATAGAAACTGCGCCGGTATCGCCGGGTATGAAGCCAAAGCCCCAGCCATAAACACCCATATCTAACGCGGTAGGGGCACCAAAGCACCTGAAGGCGAAATCCTGAGTATAGCTGCCGGAACTAACGGTATCAATTGTTAACACACCGGTAGAAGGGCAGGCAACACGCAATGAATCGGAACCGTAACCGAACGCACCAAAATAATCGGGCATAACGGTATAAGAATTACCTGTAATGATGCTTATCACATAATGCCCCACAGAGTCGCACCAATAAAAAGTAGTATCGGCAAATGTGTTATTAATAACTGCAATAGGCCAGTAAGCCAATGGAGTTTCGGTAGAGTCCAGCATGCAGTTGCCATTAAGGTCGCGGTAAAGCGTACCCGATATAGCGCCGCAGCCATTGCCTACTGTTATAGTAGTGCCGGTAGTTGTACCCGCCACCGCATCGGCAGGCGATATAGGTGTTATGGTTGCCGGGAACGCGCCGGGTATTGTATACAAATGTTCGGTAAATGCTTTAACGGCATAATTCCCCAGGCCATCCGTTACCATGGGTGCGTACACTGTATCGTCAGAGCCATCGCCGTAATTGACATAATAATATATGCCAGGTATAGTATCGGAAGCATGGTGCAAAATGCCTACTATATTAAAAGTATCGGTATAAGGCAGTGAGCATATGGTGGTTAAAGAATCGTATGGGCTTATCGTAGCGTTTGTCACGCCTGCCAGGCTACAAGTATCAAGGTGTATAAAATGCTGTGTAACGCCGGGCAAGTAAATACTGCCCAAGCCCCTTCCCGAATTCAAAACAAACTCAGGCACGGTGGAGTAATTACCGGGAGATGAAAAATTGTGGTAAACAACTGCTGTAAAAGGGTTGGTCCCGTATGGTAATGAGCTACCGGTAGTGTCAAGTGGTAATACGAAGGCTGCATAAGTGCCATCGCCAAGGTATATTTTCAAATAGACAGAATCATCTGTGTTAACGGACCCATAGCTATAGCCATGCACAGTAAACCGCACGGTGGCAGGATAAACACAGGGAGCCGTAATTATACTGTCGCTAACCGTATCAAGGTAGAAACCTAAATTGCTATCGCATATGCTACCTACTAATACCGGTTGTGGATAAAAATTATTATGGTACCCTCCTAAAGTAGTAATAGTTACCATGGGCCGGTATGTGCCAGGGTACGTATAGTTATGGGGTGCCAGCCAATGGCTATCTGAGCCGAAACCATATACCGTATCGCCTGCAATTACAGTATCCCAGTAAGTAGTTGTGCCATATGCTGCGGAACCATCGCCATATTGTACCGAATAATTAACCACGCCACCTGACGGCGGCGCACCATTAATGGTACCCTTAACACCGAATTCATAGGTTGCGGGTAAGCTACAAGGCGTTGACACCAGGCTATCAGCGCCGCTTAATTCCCTTATAGCGGTATATTCGCGCGAAATAACCTTCAGTTGGTGAGTGTACCGAAAAGAATCGGCATAAATAATACTGCCCGAAGGCGTAACAACCATGGAATTAATTGCGCCCCATGAATGGTTGCAACAGTTGCCCGCTACGCTATGCATAAACCCTGTAGCCACATCTATTTTCCTTACATCGTTACCGTTGCTTTGCGAAAAGTAAACGTTGCCTACCGAATCAACAAACATGCCGCCGGTATAGACAAAAACGGTCGCAGCCGTTGCCGGCCCACCGTCGCCCGAATAACCACTACTGCCATAACGGCCCGCTACAGTAGAAACGTAACCGGAGGTGTCCACCTTCCTTATTCTCGTTTGCTCTGTATAATAAAGGTTGCCTAGCCTATCGGCCCCAATATTCAAAGCATATACAGCAACCGTAGATGCAGGGCCATCAGAGTATGAGCCATAGCCAGCGCCTGTACCACAGTATAATGAAACCGTATTGCCGGTATCTATTTTATAAATGGAGGCATAGCCCGGGTCCACAACAAAAACATTGCTGGAACTATCGGTACAAATAGCCCCAAGATCGGAAAAATAGAAATAAGTAGGGGATGAAGTGCCGCCTGACCTGCCTGCCATCGTTTTGATAATGCCCGTGCGGTGGTTTATTTTACGCACACACCTATGCACCTCATCAGAAAGGAAAACATCGCCTGAGTCGTTGCAACATATATGATGCCCGTCTATCCTTGCCGAAATTGCTGCTGCATTGTCGCCCAGATAACCACGGGTGCCATTGCCCGCAATAGTTACCACGGTTCCTGTTGAAGCCAACACCTTCCGTATTCTGGCATTCTGGTAATCCAGTATGTAAACATTGCCTGCCCTGTCGCGGCAAATAGAACTTGGCTGCCTGAAGCGGGCTGCAGTTGCCGACCCGCCATCGCCAGCATACCTGCCGGTATCGGCTACCCCAGCAAAGGTGGTAATAGTGCCACACTGGGCATGTGTAAATAATGGCGCAAGAACGAAGCACATTGCCCAAAGGGCAATGAATGGGAAGAGTTTTTTCATAAAGGCAATTTTTTAAAAGGTATGCGATAAAGGTAGCAACTAATATATAAACCGTTGTAAAAAAGGAACGAACGGTCGAAAAACTTCACGAACGGTAGTACCGCCCACTATTTAAAAGGGAGTAATGCAACTTTTAGTTAATATACAGGCTACATCACCACCACCTTCCTGTAGTAAACTGCCCCATCTACTTCTGCCTTAATCATATACACGCCTACGGCAACTTTACTCAAGTCAACAGGGATATCCAGTTGGGCTTTGTTGGCAATAGTTATTGTTTTTACAGCCCTGCCATGTACGTCAAGTATAGTGATACTCACCTCATTTTCGTGAGCTGGTATATTAATAGTGAATAGGCCCGTATTGGGGTTAGGGAAGATGGATACT
>CANBTK010000272.1 GCA_947372365.1 Flavipsychrobacter stenotrophus
CACAATACCGAAGCTGTGGGGTCAGCCCTCAGAAACAAAAACGAACTATGAAGTGAATTTAAAACATGACGCACTTCTCGGGGAACGATGCGGCATGGCGGAAGATGAGGTTGCGGATAAAATCATTGTCCTGCAGGGGTTCCAGCGACTTCTGAAGCCCTTCTATTGTTTTGAGCTGTTCTTTTTTATCGTTCAGGTAGCCCATCCCAAAAAAATTGCCTTCCATCACCAGTATGCAGCTATGCTCATTGTCCTCTATGCCCCTGTCTACCAGTGCAAATGTGGGCAGGTGCTTGCGCATCCATTGCAGGGCATTTTCCACCCGCTCGTTATACTCACCAACACCTGCATGGCTTTCGCAATCGCAATCCGGGGACAGGTTGCAGAGACGGCTGCACAGCCCAAACTCCCTTATCAGCTCGCGCACCTGGTTTTGCCCTTCGGCAATAGTATTAAACGTATAAACGGGCTTGGCCGCCTGCCTGTTCTTTTCTATTGCTATGCGTGTATAACCCTGCCTGTCCTCGTAGGTAAACAGGCCAAACTGGGGCAGGTAGCCCCGCTGGCTGCGGTTATGTATGGGCCACAGCCTGCGTATCTCCGTGCTTTCCAGTATGTGCGCCATCAACTCGGTCGCGCACTGCTTGTAGCTTATTTTTTGTGTTTCTTTTAAAAAATCCTGCTTCTGGCGGCTTACCTTGTTATTAGAAAAATGGCTCTTTACCCGCTTGCGTATGTTTACGGCCTTGCCCACATATATGACCTTGCCCGCAGCATTATAGAAATAATATACCCCCGGCGAATCGGGCAGCTTGGTTATCTCGTCCACTGGCAGGTGGGGCGGCAGGTACTGCTCCCCGGTTTTCACCCGCAACATCTTAGCTATGTCGCCATTATTATCCTTTTCCACAATCATGGCCAGCAGGTCGGCAGTTGCCAGTGCATCGCCACCAGCCCTGTGGCGCATAGTATGGTTGATGCCCAGTTGCTGCGTGAGCTTGCCCAGGCTGTAACCATTGAGCCCCGGCAATACCTTGCGCGAAAGCCTTACGGTACACAGCTTTTTGCTTTCCAGTTCATAACCGGCGCTATCCAGGTGGTACTTTACAAAAGAGTAATCGAAGTTTACATTGTGGGCTACAAAAACTTTATCCTGCAGCAGCTCATAGACCTGTGCGGCTATTTCAGGGAACGATGGCGCATTCACCACCATTTCGTTGGTAATACCTGTGAGGCGCTCTATAAAATACGGTATGGGGACGTGAGGGTTTACCAGGCTTTCGTAAAAATTGAGCACCTGTTTGCCATCATGTATTACTATAGCTATTTCCGTTATACCATTGGCTGCGGCATAACTCCCTGTAGTTTCAATATCAACAACCGCATATAGCATCCTCGTAAACTTGTTGGGTAAAGTTAAGGGATAACTATTTACGAACTAACCAGTTGCTAATACTTAACGGCTTTCAGGCTTTCGTGCATGCTGCCCGATGAAATTTCGATAGTATAAACACCTTTTGCCAGGCCTGCGGCATCAACCACATTGTCATTGGCCTGTGTATGCAATACCCTACCGGCAACATCCATTACAGTAAGCGTATATTTATCAGGCCCCTGGCCCGGGAAAACAACCTTCCATGCACCGGCAGTTGGGTTAGGGAAAACCTTAATCTGTGGTACTGCCTTACTAATAGCCTCGGCGGCTGATGGCCTTGGCTTTTTAAGGCCTATCTCCCACAGCCCCCTGCCAAAAGTTGCCGCCCTTACTTTATAATCGGTGTAGTTAATATCCAGGTCGTCAACAATTACGTTAGGCAGGCCGGTATTGTACAGTGCCCAGGTAGGGTTGCTGTCGTCACGGTAATAAACGCCCATGTCATTGCCCACGAATAGTGCTCCGGGGGTACTGCTGTCTACTGCTATGCAGCTCACCGGCACATTAGGCAGGCCCGTGCTGATATTTGTCCAGCTTGCGCCGCCATTGCTGCTCATATACACTTTGTAGGTAGCCAGGTAGCCGGACATTGTTACGTATACCTTATTGGCATCTTTATAATCAACCGCAATAAACGTTTTCGCGGCTGCACTCGGCAGGCCAGAGGAAATATTCGTCCAGGTAGTGCCATAGTCGGTAGAGCGCATAATGCGGGAATAGTCGCCTGCATACAGCACATTGGAAGCTGAAGGTGCCGCAGCCAGGGAGATAGCCCCATTGGTGAACATAAGCCCGCTGGTAAGGCTATGGATAGTGGAGCCGCCATCGTAGCTGGCTTCAATATTCTTTAACCCGAAATAAATGGTATCGGTACTGTTGGGGTTATAAACAACGGGCGATACCCATGCACCAGTATTAGCATCGGCATAAGAAATACCATTAAACGTAACGCCACCATCAGACGAAAGGAAGAAGTTGCCATACTGGTAAGCGCTTATCTGGAAATTATCATTTTTAGGGCAAATAGCATTGTCCATGCCATCGCCGCCGGTTACTTCGCGCCAGTTTCCGGCAGCATCGCGGCTGAAGGTGCCGTTATCCTGCAGGCCGCATAGCATTACATTAGTGTCCTGCCGCGATGTGCTTGCCCTGTATATCTGCGATATCATGAGCCCGTTGCCCAGGTTCTTCCAACTATTTCCGCCATTGTAACTTACGGCAATGCCACCATCATTGCCCACATATATAGTAGCATTAGTGCCTGATGAAGGCATAGGCGAACGAAGCGGGTTGATGGTTGCCACATGAAAATCTACATGCACCCTGTGTGAATTGTCAATAGTAGACCAGCTATTGCCATTGTTAACTGACTTAGCCATGTTTTTGCCAAATGCAAGTATGTAATTAGAATCGGTAGGCGAAACAGCGAGCACCCTATCGTAATAACCATAGAAAGAAGCTGTAGCCGATGGAGATGCAGCCGTATTGGTAAAAGAAAGGCCGCCATTGTAAGAGCGCTTCAGTGTATTGGAATTAGTAAGCACCCATATGCTGTTTGGCGACATAGCCGAAACTGCAATTGTGCAGCGGTCGTCGCCATTTATTGCCGAATAAAGCGTGCTCCATGATGCACCTGCATCGTACGAAACAATAAGGTTCACCGAATCAATGGCATAAACAGTATCCGGCCTGTTAGGGCGGAACGCCATGGAATAAATATGGCCCGGCGCAACTGCTGACCATGTTGCCCCTGCATCGGTTGACCTTTTAAGGCCATTGCGGGTAGCGGCCAGCATTATGCTGGTTTTATTAGGGTGTATCAGCAGCTTCTGTATAATATCGTTATTAGACTGTATGTAACTGAGCCCGGTTGTGGCCCACGTATGCCCGGTATCGGTACTCATCATAATGCCAGCCGAATACAAACCGCCCCAGAAAATATTGAAGCTCCCGTTCTCGTAGCCATACCCATCGCCGGTGGCGGCGTAAACGGTATCCATATGCTTGGGGTTTACAGCAATGTCGGCAATACTCAGCGATGGGAAATTATCGGTGCTGGAATACCACGAGCTGCCGCCATTGCGGCTTACCCACACGCCGCCACAGGCAGTGCCTACAAACAGGAAGTTAGTATCCTGTGCAGGGTTTATGATACAGTTTACCCTGCCAATGCCGTTAAAGTTAGATGGCACATTGGTAGGGCCTACAGGCTGCCATACTTTGCCACCTGCGGTTGTTTTATTGGCATTGCGTGCCACTTGCTGCTGCCCCTGTACCCTCAGTAAAACATCGGGGCTGGGCAAGTCGCCCGTTGGGTAAGTACGGGCCTCCATCCTGAAAAACCAGCGGTTGAAATTGGCCAGCTCATTATCTTCCCCCTCTTCCTCGTGTTCGGCAGGGTTATGTAGTACCTGCTGCTGGTACTGTTGCTTTATGGTGTAAATGTTTCCGTTTTTCCCGCTGCCTGCAGCGTTAGTGGAAACTGTATTTTGCTGTGCATAGGCTGCGCAGCTTAAGATTGATAGGGCTAAAAACACGTTCAGTGTACGCATGCAATGTTAAATTTCCATAAAGGTAATTAAAATATTTACCCACCGTGCAAAAGGGGCGGCCCATACATTACAATATTCCAACAGCGTGCCTGTGCCAATAATATTCGTAAAAGTTTTTTTATAAAAAGGGCAGGCAAGCCATTCCTTTCTAACAACTTTATATATTTTTGTTGCAACGCCACTGCACCTACTTAGGCAGGCGGCGTGGTTCACCCCAAAAACAACCATATTACAATGATAAAAAATATCCTTTCCTTTTGCCTGCTGTTTGTAGCGCTGTCCCAAACGCAAGCCCAAACCCTGCGTATACGCAGCAATAGTGTTGAGAACCTGCACATTGTAGCCGTAGGCACCGACAAAGACGGTCATACTACCTCTAAGACCATCTACGACTTTACAGGCGACCACTGGAAGACACTTAGCTTTTACGAGCTGAAGTACGGCTATGATGCCTACCATAACAAAGAAATGACGCAC
>CANBTK010000273.1 GCA_947372365.1 Flavipsychrobacter stenotrophus
GGCGGCTTCACAACCGAAAAACCATCCACTACCATTTCATTATTCTGGTTGCTGATGCTGGACCTAATCTTTAAAAAGCCCTTCTCCAGCACCTCGGTAATTTCCATGTTTACCGTAATCGTATCGCCTATATACACAGGCTTTAAAAACTCCAGTTGCTGGCTTATATGTATAGTGCCTGGCCCGGGCAATTTCATGCCCAGTACCGTACAAATAAACGAAGACGTAAGCATGCCATGCGCTATCCTTTTCCCGAAACGGGTGCCCTTGGCATACTCCTCGTTAATGTGCATAGGGTTAAAATCGCCCGTAATACCCGCAAACTGGTAGATGTCGCTTTCCGATATTGTTTTGCTGAATGCCGCCTTATCGCCTATACTGTACTGCATAATTTATCAGAGTTCGTACCTTGATTTTATTTCCACATATTCGCTGTCAATAACGCTCAGCAGCCATTGGTTGTTATGCTCGCCATTTTTAAAGATGGTATTGCGCATAAGCCCCTCCTGCTTAAACCCTATTTTTAGCAGCATTTTCAGCACATTCGTATGGCTCTCCAGGCATTCGCCCTTGCAGCGTACCATCCTCAGTTCCTCAAACACAAACTTCAGCACCTTTAAGGTTACCTCGGTGCCTATGCCCTTGCCCGACTGGGCAGGGTCTATCTTTATGCCGCTCCAGAAACAAGTGCCATTACGGTAGTCTATTTCCGATATCGAGGTATAGCCTATAATGTTGTCATCGCCAGCCAGGGTCACAGCAAAATAGATGCTTTTCTGGTCGTCATTCAGCATAATGCCCTCAATCCATTTCAAATCGCGCTCATACGATACCGGCCTTTTCTGCCCGCCTATCAGGCGTTCCATGCCCTCATCCCGCCTCAGGTTGTTAACAAAAGTGGCATCCGCAAGTTTAAAAGGCCTAAAACTGATTTGAAAATTCATAGTGTGGTATTTTGCATTTTTATCCTGCCCTGTTGGTAAAGGTAAGCATCAGCAGGGATGGCTTCGTTACCTGCAAAAGTAAAAACCTTTGCTAATCTACCAAAGCACCCGGGTAATTGCCAGCTCCGGCTTCCCTCAACCCCCAATATGCATCTCATTAATTATTGATCAGGGTTAAGAAATTGCTTAAAATAAAAAATATTGATTTGGGTTAAGATGCTGTATAGCTTTACGTTTGAAATTTGCACCGTAAATCAACTGATTATGAAAAGAATTTTAACGCTGCTGGTTTTTATGCTGCCAATGCTGGCTGTGGCGCAAACACAAGTGCAAACCGTGAAAGGCCGTGTTTTTGACGAAGCCTCAGGTGCGCCGTTAATAGGGGTTATTGTTACGGTTACCGATACCAAGCCTGTAAGGGGTGCCGTTACCGATAGCGCAGGCTATTTTGTTATTGACAGCATATTAATAGGGCGCCACACTTTCAAAATTGCCTATATGTCATACGAGGACAAAATGCTCAATGACATAGAAGTAACTGCAGGCAAGATGGTGAACCTGAATATAGGCATGCAGGAAGAAGTGAAGAAGCTGAAAGAAGTAACCGTTACCTACAACCGCAGCAAGGATAAAAACGCCACTATCAACGATATGGCCATGGTTAGCGCCCGGTCATTTAACGCAGATGAGACCAAACGCTATGCAGGCGCACTCGGCGACCCGTCGCGTATGGCGGCCAATTTTGCGGGCATAGTGGCCGGCAATGATAGCCGCAACGACATAGTAGTAAGGGGCAACTCGCCAACTGGCATGCTCTGGCAGATAGATGGCCTTAACGCCCCCAACCCTAACCACTTTGGCACGCTTAACAGCACCGGCGGCCCGGTGAGCATGCTCAACAACAACAACATTGATAAATCCGACTTCCTTACAGGCGCATTCCCGGCACAGTACGGCAATGCACTGGCCGGCGCATTTGACATCAGGTTAAGGGAAGGCAACAAAGAGAAGGGCGAGTACGTAGCACAGGTAGGCTTTAATGGCTTTGAAGGCGGCGCAGAAGGCCCTATTGGCAAAAACAAGCAAACATCCTACCTCATTAACTACAGGTACAGCACACTGGGTGTTTTTAAAACACTGGGCCTTAACCTGGGCACAGGCACAGCAGTGCCTATTTACCAGGATGCGAACTATAAAATAGTATCAAAGCTGGGCAAAAAAAGCAAGCTGTCCTTATTTGGTTTAGCGGGCAATAGTAAAGCCGATTTCCTGGGCAAAGACGTAGATACCACAAAGCCCGACCTTTATGGCGGCGACCGCAATGCCGACCAGAAAAGTAAATTCACAACCACCATCACCGGGCTGGCTTACGATTACCAGGTTTCTGAGCTCACTTCTACCAAGCTTATTGTGGGTTATTCCAGCACCGACCAGTATTACACCTACGATTCCATAAGTACCGTTGACAGGTCCGTTTACCCCAATCAATTAGCCGATTTCAAAACAGGGAAGCTGTCGCTGCAATGGGTGTACCAGCACAAGTTCAATGCAAAAAACAACATACAGGCGGGCCTAACGTATGAAAACACCAACTACCATACCACCTACAAAACATTCTCGCCCGGCACGCCTGACAATGTTTATGAAGACCAAAAGGGTAGCCTGGGCCAGGAGCAGGCATACGTACAATGGAAGCACAGGTTTAATAAAGACTTCTCGTTTGTTGGCGGCATGCATTTTCAATACCTGGATATGAACAGCAGCTTTGCGGCAGAGCCGAGGTTCAGTTTCAGGTACGCATTCAGCAGCCGTAACGCCTTTAGCATAGGCTACGGCATGCACAGCCAGGCACAGAATGTTTACTCCTACTTTATACAAACCCAAACGCCAGCAGGTACTTTGCTTACCAACAAAGATTTAGGGTTTACCCGCAGTCAGCACATAGTAGCCACCTACAACCTAAACCTTACCCAGAACCTGCGCATAAAAGCCGAGGGGTACTACCAGGCAATTGACAAAGTCCCGGTTACAACCCTGCCAACATCTTACTCAGCACTCAACTCAGGGGCCAGTTTTTACCTGGATAACCAGGACTACCTCGTGAATAAAGGCACAGGCACCAACTATGGCGCAGAGCTTACTGTAGAGCATTTCTTAGACAAAGGCTTCTACTTCCTTATCACCACGTCATTAATCAATTCGCGGTACAAGGGTAGCGACGGCATAGAGCGCAATACAGCATTCAATACGGGCTATGTAGCCAATGTATTGGCTGGCAAAGAATTTAAAGTAGGGCATAGCGGCAACGTACTGGCGCTTAACTTCAAGGTATCACGCATAGGCGGCCGTTACCTTACCCCAATCGATGCTGCGGCCTCAGCCATTGCGCACGAAGCAGTTTACGAAAAAACTAAAGCCTATTCAGATAAGCAGGACGACTACTTCAGGGTAGATTTCAAAATATCTTTCAAAAAGGAGTATAAAAGGAGCACCATGGAGTTCTCTCTCGATTTGCAGAACGTCACCAACCACCAGAATATTTTTGACAGGAACTACGACAAGTACACCAACAAAATCATATCCAATTACCAGCAGGGCTTCTTCCCCGTGCCATTGTTCCGTTGGACATTCTAGAAAATTAAGCGAACACCCGAAATTGATAAAGCCAGCACTTTAAAATGCTGGCTTTGTCAATATGTTTCGAATATCATTGCTGCCAAAGGCAGTTTTTAAAAGGCACGTAAAAATTAGGCCTAAGCGCCGTGCTTCCTTACGTACTTGGTAAGTATTACAATTACCTGCCCTTCTATTTTGCCCTCAATCTGTTCAGTGTTATTTTCTACAAGGCGTATGTTCTTTACCACAGTTCCCAGCTTGGCATTAAGGGTTGACCCTTTTACATCCAGCGACTTGGTAAGTACAATAGTATCGCCATTTTGCAATACAGTGCCATTGCTGTCTTTATGCAGGTCCACCGAGCCATCGCTTTCGTGGTCGCCTGTGGCTTTAGCCCAGGCCAGTTTTTCGTCGTCCAGGTACATCATGTCCAGGCTTTCCATAGCCCAGCTTTCGTTCCTGAGCCTGTTCAGCATGCGCCAGGTTACCACCTGCACGCCGGGCACCTCGCTCCACATACTAGTGGTAAGGCAATTCCAGCGGCTGCTGTCCAGTTCTTCTTTTTTCTCAATCTGCGCTGCGCATTTATCACAAATCAGTATGGTGTTATCCTCATTACTGTTTTCGCCCGGTGCCACTTCATAGGGCCTCAGTGCATTGCCCGATTGGCATAACTCACATTTGTTTTCACTTCTTTTAAGCAGCAAATCTTCAAGTTTCATAGTTCCAATTAAGGCCGCAAAGGTAATTATTTTAATCAGCAATTACCTGAACAGCCTGATACGCATGGCAATACAAGGTATTGGTAACCACTGTTGTCCGACTAAAAAATCATAGTTTTATTTTTTGCTGATTTGGGCTTAGAAACTAATTACTGCCGCCGCGAAAGCGGAC
>CANBTK010000274.1 GCA_947372365.1 Flavipsychrobacter stenotrophus
CAAAAAACGAGCGCAAACGTGCCTATTAATTCTGCTACATAATTCCTCATCAACGCTATTAATTAACAGCAGCCTGAGCCTGGGGTACAACAATCGGGTTTGCGTGCAAACACTGTAACACTGTATATGCCTGTGCCGCTGCTGCGGAATGCTACAATTTCTTCTGCGCTTAAATAATTGGTCAGGATATCATCGGGAATGATAATTTCCTTTTCCTTTTGTAGGGTTATTGAGTCAAAACCCGCCTCCTTAATAAGGTTCATATATTCTTCCTTCTGTATGGCACCACTCACGCAGCCAGCATACATTTCGGCTGCCATTTTCAGGTTTTCAGGCAGTTCGCCCACCAATACAATATCGGAAATACTGAAATGCCCCCTTGACTTTAACACCCTGAAGATTTCACCGATAACATTTTTCTTGTTCGGCACCAGGTTAAGCACACAATTGCTTACCACGACATCAGCAGCATTAGCTGTAATAGGCATCTTTTCTATATCCCCGAAACGGAACTCCACATTATTGAAGCCCAGCTTTTCGGCATTGGCCCTTGCCTTTTCTATCATAGCCTCGGTAAAGTCAACGCCTATCACTTTGCCTGTAGCGCCTGTTTGTGCCCTTGCTACAAAACAATCGTTACCTGCGCCGCTGCCAAGGTCCACTACAACATCGCCTGGCTTTATCTGCGCGAACTGGGTCGGCAAGCCGCAGCCTAAGCCAAGGTCGGCATCAGCATTGTAGCCTTCCAGCTGTGTGTAATCGTCGCTCATAATGTTATATACTTCTGTGCTGCACCCACCTGCGCCGCAGCAAGAGGCCATATTGCTTTCCTTATCCTGCAAGGCAATCTCGCTATACTTCTGCCTCACTAATTCCTTCAAATCTTTTTCGTTTGTCATTTGGCTTGTTTTTATAGTTTAAAAATCCTGTTTCTTATATTATAGCTGCGGCTTGTTAACAGCAGCTGGTATTACAATCTTTTATTTCTGCAAAGAAGCCTGTAAAAAACTGCCTGAACTCCTGCCATACTTCCGGGTTTATGCAGTAACAAACACTTGTGCCCTCTACTGTACCCCTTATTATCCCCGCATTCTTTAGTTCCTTCAGGTGTTGCGAAATGGTAGGCTGCGCCAACCCCAACTCTTCCACCAGCCCACCGCATACGCATGCATTGGTTTTAACCAAATGCTGTAATATGGCTATGCGCGCCGGATGCGCAATGGTTTTAGCCATATTAGCCATATCATTTTGCTGTTTTGTAAATAAACCTGTTTTAGTGATGCCCATACTTAATTGTTACATTGCAATATTACGATTGATTGTTGTAACCACCAAAAATATTTTTTTGCCTGACTGGGCAATAATTGGCAAAAACTACTGCAATTACATTACGAAATCTGCCCGGCACGCAACAACCTATTAACAAACAAAAAACAAATTAGAAATTATTTTGCAAAATTGTTTGGATATTCAAAAAGCGCAGCATACATTTGTCGCATAATCAGTTAACAACTGAATAACAAATAGATTAATTAGCACCTTTCAAAGTACTGATTATAAAATACCAAAGAGCAACAACAACTCCACTACAAAACAAAAAATAAATAACCAGGGCACCGCAATAAGCATACATATAAAACACTACCCGCTTCTGCTTCGAAAATACCGTTAACAATTGAAAAACAAATAAATAAAATAAAGCTTACACTCTCTCAATTTAAGTTTATGAAATTTCTGTTCTCAACGCTTGCGTTGGCGATTCTGGCTGCTACCGGATACGCCACAACTGTAACAATAAGTGCCTCTGCTACAGGCACTGCAACTTCCACAACCAGTACGCCCGGCACAATACTTGTCAATAATGCTGGCAATAGGGGCTACGCAGTGTTTAACCTTGGGGCTGCCGGCATACCGGATGCAGCTACAATCACAAGCGTGAAACTGGTTTTTTCGTATGCCATATCAGGTTCAGGCGTACCAACAGGCACCATTTATGGCTATGCCGGCGACATTTCTTCGCTAAGTTCTTCTTCTATATATAGTGCAGCTGTTACAGCCAATACTCTATATACGGCATCATGGGGTACTGCAACCGGCACCATTACTTTGTCTTCAACCGCCATAGCAGATTCCTTTATACAAAATAACCACTCCAATACTATTTCGGCTACATGGGTTGAAACCGTATCATCCAGGGTTTACACTATAACTGGGGGCAGTAGCCCGCAGTTGCAGGTTACTTATACCTGCAATAACCCTGCTGCTATTGTGGGCACTACCTCAGTTTGTACATCTTCATCAACCACCCTTACCGATTCTACTATAGGCGGGGCATGGGCATCTAGCAACACTAGCCTTGCCAGCGTAACAACTACCGGCATAGTTACCGGGCTTAGCCAGGGTGCTGTTATTATCAGCTATTCCAGGGGCGGCTGCTCATCCATACACCTTATGAGTGTTAAGTCTGCACCTGCCGCCATTGGCGGGGTATCTAATATTTGCCTTGGCAATACCGCTTCATTATCTAATACCGCAATACTCGGCACATGGTCATCAGGCAACCCTACAGTAGCAACTGTTGATGTGGCTTCAGGCATAGTATCAGCCCGCACTGTAGGCTCGGCAGTTATCACCTACAGCACAGGCTGCGGCTCAGCAGTTACAAAAACAGAAAATGTTATTACATCACTTACTACTATTAGCGGTGCTGCTGATGTTTGCCGCACTGCAAACACGGCCCTTACCAACACTACTACCGACGGCACCTGGAGCAGCAGCAACAGCGCAATAGCTTCTATAACAGCATCGGGCACTGTTTATGGCATATCGCAGGGTACTGCTACTATCACTTATGGCATTGGCAGCTGCGTTACTACTACTGCTATGCTGGTTAAGTCAGCACCGGGCCCAATAGTAGGGCCAGATAGCATTTGCAACGGCACATCTTATATCTTAACCAACGCTTCAGCCTCTGGCACATGGTCTACAGGCAATGCAGCTATTGCAAGCATCAATGCGGCAGGCCTAGCTATCTCGGTAGCGGCAGGCAGCACTGTTATCAGCTATTCTACTGGTTGTGGCACCGATGCTACTAAATTTATTACCGTGCAATTATTGCCTACTGCCCTTGTAGGGCCTGTAGCCAATTGCATAGGCACACCAGCGGCATTCACTGAAAGCGTGACAGGTGGCTCATGGAGCAGCAGCGACATGTCGGTTGCTACTATAGATGGGGCGGGTAATGTAACCGGCCTTAGCGCAGGCAGCGTGTTTATAGTGTACACATTAATTAACGCCTGCGGCACCAATTCGGTGAACAGGCCCCTCACTGTCGCACAGCCGGGCTACTGGCTGGGTGGCACCAATACTAACTGGAATGATGCAGCAAACTGGGCTTGCAATGCTGTACCAGATGCCAGTATAGATGCCTTTATACCTTCGGGCACTGCATACCTGCCTAACCTTGCTGCCGCTGGTTTTGATGTACATAACCTTACCATTGCTCCGGGGGTTACGCTTACTATTGGCGGTAGCGCTTCGGTAAACGTACACGGCAACTTAACAAACAATGGCTCCGCCAACGGTAATGGTACCGTAATAATGGCGGGCGCTTCGCTGCAAACTATTTACGGCAAAGGCTCAATTGCCAATCTAACTGTTAACAACGCTGCCGGCGTAACTATCAATGCCGGCGACTCAGTAAAAATAACCAATGAGCTCAACCTCGCTGATGGCACATTTAGTACCAACAGTGGCTTAAGGCTAGCATCGGACTCAGCTGGGACAGCCAGGATTGCACAAATTACAGGAGGCGCTATAACAGGCAATGTAAATATTGAACAGTACTTTGCAGGCGGCCGCAGGGCTTACCGTTTCTTTGGGCACCCATTCAGCACATCAATACCATTGAGCATGATAGGTGCTAACCTGGACGTTACCGGCAATGGCGGTGCAGCTAATGGCTTCACTACTACCGCTTCAAATGCGCCTTCCTGCTTCAGGTACAACCCATTTGTTGGCAACTCCGCTATGCCTTCCGACCCGGGTTGGAAGCCATTTACCAATGCTAATGCAACAACCGATACCAACGAATTCAAACAATACCAAGGCATCCGCCTTTTTGTAAGGGGCGCTAAAAACGAAGGCCTGGGCTACGCGCCTTACACCCCATCACCAGTAACCATCAGCCTTATTGGCCAGGTAAACACAGGTACACAGGTGGTTACTTTGCACAAGGGTGCTAATTCCGACTACAACCAGGTGAGTAACCCCTACCCATCGCCTACAGACATTGGCAATGTTATCGCTAACGCACAGGCTGCCGGCCAGGTAACTGGTGCTGCATTCTTTGTATGGAACCCATTCCTGGGTGCTGCAGGTGCATTCGAGCCTAAATTTATAGGCATGCATTATGTAATTAACCAGAATAGCTCTTTCCAGGTGCGC
>CANBTK010000275.1 GCA_947372365.1 Flavipsychrobacter stenotrophus
TTCCGCACCAACAACGAAGCTATTTCCTCTACCTCCAGTACATCAGAGAGCAGCTGGGTAATATACGACATGAGCGGAGCCATCATGGCATCGCGCACTAACAACCCTATATCTACCTATTATAATGATACCATAACACTAGGGCCCGGCTGTTACAAAATACAGCTTTATGACAGCAGCTGCAACGGGCTTTACTGGTGGGCTAACCCATCGGGCACCAGCGCAGGCAGCTTTAACCTGAGGAAACTGAATGGCGTTAATATTAACCTGCATGGCTATACCACTGGCGGCACTTATGGCAACGACTTCGGCTGTGGCTATACCGCTTATTTCTATACCGACTGGCCTACAGGCGTAGTAGATATTAAGGCTGATGCAGTAAATATGGACGTTTTCCCTAACCCGGCCCAAAACATATTGAACATTGACCTGGAAGGCATACAGAATGTAAATGGCACTATTCGGGTTATTGATGCTATTGGCCGCACGGTTATAACACAAGCCTGCACTGAAGCGCACCCACAGCTCAATACCGCCACCTTGGCTAACGGGGTTTATACCGTTATTTATACCGATAACAGCGATAGCGCCAACAAACTACAGGCGCGGGTTGTTATTGCAAAATAAGATGCAACCAAAACACATTATTAAAAACAGGCTGCCGTGGCAGCCTGTTTTTTTGTTGATACATGTCTTAAACTTGGTGCTTATCCTAATTCGACTTTTAAAATGCACTGAAAAATAAACCGGGCATACGTTACATGTCACCCTTTGGGGTAATGTCGTTTACTTAAGTACCGATCCCATAGGGATCATATGTTTATAGGTAAGCGTTAATAAATGTCACCGATGCCGAAGGTATCAAATGTCGTCACAAAATTGGATTTTACATTCGAGGCCTTTGGCATCAACCTGAAAATATCCCTTTGCCTATAAATATGTGATGCCTTCAGCATCATAACTTTTACGCAAATCCATCCGTAAATGGCATTGACCTTTAGTGTGGGATGCCTACTGTGCATTTTAAATGTGTAAATAGTAAACAATACCCGCTCGCATTCACCGGCTTGGTTTTACTCAAACTATATTTTTTGACTGGCGCAACTTCAGTACAGGCTTTAGCTTATTGCCTACCATACGCAAGCCAATAAACATCATTTGTTAAAATAAATACCTTCAAAATGACCGTTCGTTCCTAAATACAACCGTTCGTTCCTTTTTTTTGTTGATATAAATTAATTTATTGACCTTCAAAGCATTATTTACTTTAAAATACCCAGCTTATGAAAAGTCTTTACTCTATCCTTAAATTAAGGGACTTACTCCTTTTGGCTCTTTGCCTGTTTACCAACTTCAGTTTCGCACGCCTTACCGGCACAATTACTACCGTTATCGGTAACACCGGGCGGGATGGTTCCTCCGGCTTATATTATACCGGGGATGGTGGACCGGCTACATCAATCCATGTTGGTTTCAACCGCTTTGGGGCGATCGCTATAGACACTGCAGGAGATGTTTTTGTTTGCGATGTTAATAACTACCGTATCCGCAAAGTAAATCATGCAAATGGCCTTATTACTACTATTGGTGGTGATGGTACAAGGGGTTATTCCGGCGATGGTGGCCCGGCAGTTGTGGCGAAAATTGGTAAAGCAAGCGAATTGTGCACCGACTGGGCTGGTAATTGCTATTTTTATGATGAGGACGCAGGAGTTATAAGAAGGATTGATAATACTACAGGGATCATTACCACTGTGGCATACCACGGTGGTACTTACACGAGGTATCAATTCTACGCTGATAATGCAGGCAACATCTTCTACCCATCGGGGAATATGATATTCAAGGTTTCGGCGAGCAGCCATACTGAGCAGGTTTATGCAGGTAGTTACAGTTTGGCAGCCGGTTTTTCCGGCGATGGAAGCCCGGCAACTAATGCTCAATTTAGCGGGATTTACTCAATAACGGGCGATGACACAGGGAACATCTACGTTGTGGATGGCGGCAACCATAGGTTGCGAAAGATAAACACATCTGGTATTGTAACAACTATTGCCGGAGGTTCAAATAGTAAAGCTAAAACAGGATGCCTGGCAACCGAAGCTGAAATACCCGGGAGCAATAATGCATTAACAATTGACGCCATCGGTAATATTTACATTGGTTCCTGGAAAATTGACCATACTACTGGCATCATTAATGATTTGAATTTTTATGGCACGGTAGCTAGGTCTGGAGAGATATACTTTAACAATGGCTACGCGCTGTGCAAAGCCAGCGGCGCCTATTCCACAATAAATACCTACACTGTAAAAGATACTGTTGTTTCTACACCTTGCACTTTGCCCTTAAAGCGCAACTGGGGAATTTATGGTACCGTGCACGGCACCCCGTCATCAACCGATTCCGTAGAGGTAACAATTGACTACGGCGACTACCACCTTCGTGCCTCTGACTATATTCCCTGGGGCTACACCGGCATTACCAATTCCACAGTCCGCACTTATCACCTACCGTACTGGTACGCCGCGGGAACTTATGGCTTTGGTTCGCCAACTGTAGTCCTTGATTCTTTTATCTATACTTTTCCAAGCCTGAGTAATATCACTATAAAAGTAACTACATTGGATAGCTCTTTCGATATCTACAAATACTCAGATATAAACTCCAAGATTTGTTCTCCTTCGTTGAGATATTATGACGGTGGCTGGGCGCCTTACGTCACTGACTCAATCGTATCCGGCCCATGCGTCTTCCCTGCAACAGTACACATAGATTTCACGGGAATTGCTCATGATTCTGCATCCGTATCTGATTCCATGTATGTGATTATTGACTTTGGGGATAGTACAATTGATACTGTGTTGGTTCCTATAGTAGCCATTGATTCCTTCTATTCAACCTATACTTATTCCCGCAACCATACCTATTCGCTACCGGGAACCTTCATTCCGTTTATATATGTTGTTCCAGTTGACGGTTTAAGTCCACCGATAGTATACAATGGCATGGCTTCAGGCATCACCCCAATTTACATTTCAGATTGCAGTGCTGGTGGCCATATTGTGTCCGGAGTCGATGGTTATAGGCCCGTAGTCTCGTGCAACCTGCCGGCTTCGGTAGTTTACAACATAGGTAGTGAGTTGTATGATTCAGCGACGCTCAATACAACTACCCGATGCCACATTTTATTTGGTGATGGCTCTGATACCACCGTTATTGTGCCGGTAACTAAGGATGGCCAGGGCAGGTTCTATGCTTACACCTCCATCACCCATACCTTCACCATGCCGGGGATATTTACATCTTATTATTTCGATACAGTTGGTACTTATACACGAGATACAGTTGTGCCGTATTTGCAAGGATACAACCGTTATTACGACCTTCCGCTGGGTGCTGCGTGTTCTAATGTTTCCGGGCATTTTTATCTTGACTCCAATAGCAACTGCTCAAGGGAAGGCAGCGAAAGGGCGCTCAGTTACTGGCCCTATGCGATTATCAATACAACCATTAACGATACCACATACGGTTGGTGCGACTATACAGGCGGTTACAGGCTTAACCTCATAGCAGGCGATAACTATACCATTGTTTCAGACCCTACAAATGTATTTCATTGGTTTAGCTCATTTGGCGCAACGCTCATACCATCCTGCCCCTCTACCGGTACATTCACGCTTACTGCAACAACCAGCACAAGTGTCACGCACGATTTTGCGTTTACAACCGCTGCACCCACTTCTATGGATATGAGTGTTTCCGGCTGGGGCTGGGGTTTCATTCCTGGCGACACAGGTGTGGTGGGTGTATGGTCGAGTAACCCATGGGGATTCATGATAGATACCCTGAGTGCTGATGTAACCCTAACGATAGATTCAAACCTCACTTATATAGGCATGTGGTCAGGCCCGGCTCCGTCTACTATTTCGGGGCAAACGCTTAAATGGCATTTTGCCACGCACGACCACCTGTTCGATTTCAACGCATTTGTTAAAGTGGTTTGCGATACAACACTTACTATAACTGACGTGCTGCATAACATGGCTTATGTTACCCCCACGAGGATAACGGACCCGAACTCAGTCAACAACATTTATAAATGGGACGAAACTGTGACAACCTCATGGGACCCTAACGAAAAGGAAGTTTCCCCTAAAGGATTTGGTGCACAGGGCTATATTGAAAACGGAACACCACTCAGCTACATGATCCATTTCCAGAACACAGGCAATGCCAGGGCCCGAAATATAACTGTTGTCGATACACTAAGTGAAAACCTTGACCTGTCTACCATGCAGATCGTCAACTCAAGCTTCCCCGTTTCAGTTTATCATCTGCCTGGTAACATCATTAAGTTCAGGTTCAATAATATTTTATTGCCTGATAGCTCACATGGGCAAGACAGCAGCTCTGGTTTCATCGCGTACAATATCGTACC
>CANBTK010000276.1 GCA_947372365.1 Flavipsychrobacter stenotrophus
TATAATGGATGAGCTGCGGGAGCAATGCCCGTGGGACAAAAAGCAAACCATACACAGCCTGCGCCCCCAAACGCTGGAAGAGGTTTACGAACTGGCCGATGCTATAAGCAATGAAGACTGGAAGGGGCTGAAAGAAGAGCTGGGCGACCTGCTGCTGCACATTGTCTTTTACAGCAAAATAGGCGCGGAACAAAACCAGTTTACGCTCGATGAGGTGATAGAGGGCGTATGCAACAAACTGGTAAACCGCCACCCGCATATTTACAGCAATGTAAAGGTGGAAAATGACGATGAGGTAAAGCAAAACTGGGAGAAGATAAAACAGGCCGAAGGCAAAAAGTCTATTTTAAGCGGCGTGCCGCCATCAATGCCCGCACTTATAAAGGCTACACAGCTACAGGAGAAAACCAAGAAGGTGGGCTTTGAGTGGGAGAATACCCAACAGGTGCAGGATAAAGTGGAAGAAGAAATAAAAGAGCTTTACGAAGCTGTGGAAGGTGGCAACCCCAAGGAAATGGAAGATGAATTTGGCGATGTACTTTTTGCGCTCATCAACTATGCGCGCTTTATAAAGGTGGACCCTGAGCGTGCGCTGGAACAAACCAACAAGAAATTCATACGCCGCTTTCAGCGCGTAGAAGAGATGGCTACTGAACAAGGCACATCAGTACACGATATGACGCTGTGGGAAATGGATGCATTGTGGAACAAGGTAAAAGAGGAGGAGCGCTAAACCCATGCTGAAGCGCTTTCCATATTGGGGTTGGCTGGGCCTAAGCCTGCTGCTGTGGGGTATTAATATACTCCACTTCCACTCGCACAGGCAGGAGATGCTCCCCCACGAAATGGCGCTTACCGTCAATAAAAGCCTGCAGGATAAAGACCAGGCATTCGGTGCCTTTTTAAACAACCAGGCCCTGCTTGAAAAGTTATTTACAGGCTCCCTTACCGAAAAAGAACAGGCGAAGGTCAACGCCTTCCCCTTCTATATTTATGGTTACCAAAATGATACGCTCAGGTTCTGGAACAACAATTCGGTGATTGGCCAGAACAATGACTCCTCGTCAGCCCGCCCTACTATAAGGCGCAACCAGAAGGGTATTTTTGTACGCAAGTATATGAAGCTTGCCGGGGGCAGGAAGCTCATTGTTATGTTCCCGCTGGTAATTACCTACCCGCTTGAAAATGACTACCTGCACACCCACTTTGTTGCATCAGAGAACATACCCGTTAAAACGAAAATTGTTGATGCCCCTACAGGTGCGCCCGGCGAATACCCACTCATGCTGCAGGGCGGCGTAACCGCTGGCTACCTTGTCTTTAACCCCTCGGAAATACAAAAGTGGGAACCTGATGCATTGCTTATAAGCATGCTGCTTATGGCGGTGCTGGCTACACTGGCCTGGCTGCAGCTCATGGCTATGCACATTGCCCGCAACAGGCCTGCCATAGCCGCTGGCATAATTGCTGCGCTTATTGTAACCATACGCTTGCTACTGTTCAGGTATGGCCTGCCGTTCCACCTGGATGCCCTAACCATATTTTCGCCGACGCTCTATGCATCCAGCCAGTTCCTTTCATCGCTTGGCGACCTTTTCATAAGCCTCATACTTGCCTTATGGTTCATCATTTTTATAGCCAGGCATACCCACTATAAAACTTACCTCGCCAAAATAACCAATACCCCGTTGCGCATTGCAGCCACCATTGTTACCACCTTCCTGCTCACCGCCTACACCTCATTTTTCGTAAACATTGTACAGAGCCTGATACTGGACTCCAGCATCTCGTTCGATGTTACCCACTTCTATGCCATCAGCATTTATACTGTCTTCGGGCTGCTGGCTATAATAACTATCACAGCCATTTCATGCATGGTTATCTACATCCTGAATACCCAGTTAACGGTACTCGTCAGGAACAAGTGGCTCAAATATGCTATTATTACAGCCGGGGCATTAACGCTTTTTGGCGCTGCGGGCGTACTGGAAAACTATTTTGCATGGTACCTCACGGCCAGCCTTTTACTTTTTGTTTTCCTGCTTGATATACCGTCGTTTAAGCTGGTTTCAAGGCTGTTTGAGCCGCATATGATTATATGGGCGCTCATTTTCTGTAGCTTCTGCACCGCCATTATCCGCTATTTTAACGAGGTAAAAGAAGAAAATGCGCGCCGTGCTTTTGTAGAGCAGCATTTAACACCTCACCGCGATGATGAAGTAGAATTCTCGTTTGACAATACCGCCAAAAAGATAGAGCGCGACAGCCAGCTGAAAAGCTTTTTCTATTCGCCCAGCGCCAATGGCCGCAAACTGGTGAACCAGCATTTTGAAACGCAGTACCTTACCGGGCAGGTGAACAATTACGAAGCCATCGTTTACCTGTTTGATGCAAAGTTTCAACGGCTGTTTAATAAAGATACCACCGACTACGAAACCCTTATGGACGAGAAAAAGGAATCGGTCCTTACCAATTCCGGCTACCTGTTTTATAAGGAATCTATACTTGACCGCCATTACTACCTTTCCTATATCCCGGTTTACAGCGATACGGTTAACAACATAATAGGCTATGTAATTATAGACCTTGACTTAAAGAAAACAAAAACGGAAACGGTTTATCCCGAACTGTTGCAGCCAGCCGGCAATAAAGCCGCCACAGGCGATAACGAATATGCCTATGCCGTTTATGTGAATGGCAAACTGATTAACCAGACCAACGATTACCCCTTCCCGGTAAGGCTTAAACACGATACCCTGCAAGAGCAGCAATATGTGTACCAGGAAAGGAACGGCAACAAAGAGCTCATCTATAAAATAGCCGACAAGCGCACCGTTATTGTTGTACACTACCACAGCGAATTGCTGGAAGCGGTAACGCTGTTTTCATACCTTTTTGGCATCCAAATCCTTATTGCACTGCTCATCTTCGGTTACCAGCTTTACCTTTCTTACTTTTCAGGCCAGCACTTAAAGGGGCGCTTTGTGCGGCTCACGCTGCGGCGCAGGGTACACCTTTCCATGCTTGCGGTGGTATTCGTTTCATTCATCATTATAGGCTATGTAACCATTATCTTCTTTACATCGGAATACAAAAAATCGAACGCAGGTAAGCTACAGGCTGCTATGCAAGTGGCCAAGCAATCGGTGCAGGATTACCTGGCTGACGAAGACGCGTTTAATAACGATTACATTTTTGATACCGTATCTAAGTCGGCAGGTTTTAAAACCTTTATTACCGAACTGGCCAACACACAGAAAATTGACATCAATATTTTTGACGACGAGGGCGAGCTTTTTGCCACATCGCAAGACGAGATTTATGACAAGGGCCTCATATCGCGCATGATGCGCCCCGATGCGTATTATGGGCTGGCAAGTGCCGGCAAATCGCTGGTGATACAGAATGAGCGCGTAGGGCAGCTATCTTACAGCTCGGCATACCAGCCGCTGCGCGATGAGCGCGGCATTACCATGGGCTATATCAACGTGCCCTTCTTCTCGTCAGAAAAAGACCTTGATTTCCAGATATCCAATATCGTGGTAACGCTCATCAACCTCTATGCGTTTATCTTCCTTATTTCCAGCGTCATTACCGTAGGCATCACCCGCTGGATAACCAGCACATTCGATATCATCATTAAACAATTTGACAAGCTAAACCTGGAAAAAAACGAGCGCATCGTTTGGCAGTATGATGATGAAATAGGTAAGCTGGTGAATGAGTATAACAAGATGGTGAAAAAGGTGGAAGAAAATGCCGCCAGCCTTGCCCAGAGCGAACGTGAAAGCGCATGGCGCGAAATGGCACGCCAGGTAGCCCACGAAATAAAGAACCCCCTCACGCCCATGAAGCTGAATATACAGTACCTGCAGCAGGCCATGAGGAACGATAACCCTAATATAAAACAGCTTACCGACAGGGTATCTGATTCCATCATAGAGCAGATTGATAACCTCTCTTATATCGCATCGGAATTCTCCAATTTCGCCAAGATGCCGGAAGCCAAGCCGGAGGAAATAAACCTGGGCGAGCTGCTGGGCAAGGCAGTAGAATTGTATAACAACAATGACGTGCTGGATATTACCCTGTCGCAACCCAACGAGCCTGTACTGGTAATGTCCGACCGCAGCCAACTGCTGCGCGTATTTACCAACCTGCTTGAAAATGCCAAGCAAGCTATACCACAAGGCAACAGCGGCCTCGTTAACGTGTCTATGGGCATTGAGGGCGATGATGCGGTTATCTCCATAGCCGACAATGGCACAGGCATACCCGAAGATATTGCCAAGCGCATCTTCCAGCCCTACTTCACCACCAAGTCATCGGGCACAGGGCTGGGGCTGGCAATGACCAAAAAAATCATTGAATTCTGGAAGGGCGAAATATGGTTTACTACCATCGAAAACGAAGGCACCACATTCTTTATTAAGCTGCC
>CANBTK010000277.1 GCA_947372365.1 Flavipsychrobacter stenotrophus
ACCACTTCATCTGCGTATTTTGTTGGTGGATCTCAGGTTAACATAGACAACAACTCTATGAAGTTTGTGTACAATGGCATTTACATTTCTGGTTCTAATTTTAGCCAGGGCCTAATGACCGTAGATAACAATAGCATCAGGTTGAATATAGATACAAGGCCAGCAGCAGTTTCTGCGCCATACCACCAGTCGGGTATTCAGAATTACGCGACAGCCAATGCCTACATTTACCAGAATAACATCAGTGGCCCAGGTTACAACACACCAACGCCTCCTTCTGCAACCGCCTCAGCCTATAACTCAGGTACCCAATTGCTGGAAGGTATCAGCAACTCAAACGAGATCAGCTTACTCAATGAATGCAATACCGTTTCTAACCTCAATACCGGGTTCTATTTTGGTGGCACAGTGGCAGTAAAAGGGCACTGGTTCGGCAATACGATGCAAAATAACTCATATGGTTATACCCTCAACGGTGTTATAGCTATGCAGCCAGGGTTCGGTACGCTGAACACAACCGGGAACAAATGGACTACTGCATCAGGCTTCACATGGACAGGCATCAACTACCAGACCTACACTTGTGGCACAACTAATCCTTTGAGTTCTGTTATGAATGTAAATACATCTATCAGTAATGAAAACCCAACGTTCAACCGCGGCGACTTAGGGTCTATCTACTGGTATGCAATGGCCAATGGTATAACAGGTGCTACAACATCGGCTTATACTTGTTTTGCGCCTCCTGCAACTACTGTGTACCGTACTACTGCAGCCCCATTGATAGATGATAATACTATACTTAAAGATGTAGTGCGCCAGCTGGTTATTGACCCAGCTGACCCTTACTATAACCAGCGCATGTGGATTGCCCAAAAAGCAGCTTACGACGCTATTAGTACAGATACGACAGTAATGGACACGTCTGCGGTGCTTGCTGACTTCTGGGCAAATGCCGGCAATAGCCGTTTTGCTCTGCTTAGCAGGTTAAATGACCATATTTTAGATGGTAATTACCTTGCAGCAGACACTATCCTTACTTACGGAATAGACTCATTTGCAAATGGCACAAGCGACACTGCAACGGGCCTGATGATGGCTGATGGTGCTGGATTAGGTAACCGTGTGGTTGATAACTACCTAACCTACTACAGGATTCTAGGCGGTTACATGCGCGATACCCTTTCGCCATCGGATACATCCGACCTGGTAGCGCTTGCCAACAAATGCCCTGTGATTGACGGTTCTATCATATATCAGGCACGCACATTGTATAGCCTTATTTTTGGTGAAATGCCGTTAGTTGCAGATGGCAGTTGCGAGGGTACAGTTACTACTACGTCTAAATCCCCTCATTCACTGTCGGGAGGCGAAATTAAGCAGGTTTACAAGTTGTATCCTAATCCTACGGATGGGCACATAACCCTACAGCAGCAACTTGTAGACAATGAACCGATTTCTGTTGAAATCTGGAACGCAACCGGAATGACAGTGTTTAAAGATAAATTGCAATTTGCCGGTGGTAAAGGGCAGCTACATTTAAACCATGCTATACCTGGCTTGTACCTCATCCAGATAATAGATAGCAAAGGTGGCAGGTTCGTTATCAAGTTCAATGTAGAATAAGTTAACTGGAAGTTTTCGTTAGTTTTCAAAAAAAGGGTGCCTCAGTTTTTGGGGCACCCTTTTTATATTATGTACAATACGCGATGTTTTTGCCATTTGAAGAAAGGGGCCCGGTAGCAAATTGACAAGGCTGCCCGCTTTTTTATTGGTACTGGATGTAGATAGGGCTTGGGTTCAGCTTCAGCACTTCGGCGGGCTCCATGAGCTTGTACGGCTTGGCCAGCTTGTCGTTTTTATAGAAAATTTTGAAGCCGGTATATTGTACGGGTTCATTGGCAACTGCCGTATTGTAGCTGTTTATTTTTTTTGCAGCAAAGCCGAAGCCATCCATATTGATAACCACTTGTACCTGAGGGTGTAGCTTAATATTCCGTGCGTTGGTAAGCATACCTTTCGTAAACCGGTGTACTACCAGTATTTTGGGAGGCAGGCTGTACCGGGTAACCAGGCTGGCCAGGTAGTTGGCCGCATAGTTAATATCTTCGGCGTCGCTGTTGCCCACGGTTGCGCTAGGCACTTCGCCGCCTTTCATCGAATATTCGGGGTCTATAGCCAGGTGCACATCGGGTAGCATAAGCCAGGGTTCCAGCACTGGCAGTTCTTCTTCCAGTGTACTATGGCCTACCTGTACATCAATAATCAATATGCCTTTAATTTTCCGCGCAAGCTGTAGTGCGGTATCTATTTGTTGAAAGGGCATCCTTATGCGGTATT
Organism: Flavipsychrobacter stenotrophus; assembly: GCA_947372365.1. Taxonomy (GTDB): domain Bacteria; phylum Bacteroidota; class Bacteroidia; order Chitinophagales; family Chitinophagaceae; genus Flavipsychrobacter; species Flavipsychrobacter stenotropha_D. Next base: position 2,341 of record CANBTK010000277.1, read on the forward strand.
TACTGCCCTTGCCCGGGCTGCGCTGCGCAGTTACGGCAATATATTGTATAGCTGGCAGCACAGGTATAAGGGTATCGGCCAGCTCCCATGCTTTAGCCTCTTGCTGCAGTTGTTGTAGCATTTCTTCGTGTGGCAGCTCGCCGAGTATGCCCATGCCTTTGGAGTAGAAATTGCCATAATAGGCAACAACCCTTTTAAACGGGAATATGGCGCCTGGCAATGGGAAGCCCGCCAGCACAGGCCATTTGGGGCCTGGCTTGCCGTGTACAAGGTGTAGCTGCAGCCTATTGTATGTGGTGGTATCACTGGCTGTCGCCTTCGTGGCAACAGTATCTTTAGCCGCTGGTGCTACGGGCTTTGCTATTGGGGCGGCGGAATGGGGGCTATGCTTCCCCGCTTCGGAATTATTGCACCCGTTGGCAAGTAGTGTTAAAGCCGCAACAAGGGCAATGCCCCTGTGTTTTTCAAAGGCCATTTGTAAAGTTGTTTTTCATGGAATTTGTTTTCTCAAAGTTACCCGTATGCCAGGGCATTTAAAATGACTGGGTGCAGAGGGGTAGATGATAGCAGTCATTCAGGCAAGGGCCGGCATAAATGAGCGTACTCCCTTTTTGCGCGCCTCGGGTGCATTTGCAGGGCTGCATCAGCAAGGTACGCCGGAATAATGAGTTTACTTTAATAGCTTTGCGGTTGTAACTAAAAATCAAGCCTTGGCACACATCCTGGTAGTTGACGACGAAGAAAAACTGAGGGCATTGCTCTCCCGGGTTATTGCTTTGGAGGGCTATAAGGTTTCCGATACTCCCAGCCTTAAAGGGGCCAGGGCGGCGCTCCAAACACAGGATATTGATGTTGTGTTATGCGATGTTAAGCTACAGGATGGCAATGGCGTTGAATTTGCGAAAGAAGTACATGAAAAGTACCCGGGAATTGAGATAATACTGCTTACAGCCTATGGCAATATAGCCGATGGCGTGCAGGCTATTAAAAATGGTGCGTTCGATTATATAGTTAAAGGCGATGACAACGATAAGATAGTCCCCTTGCTAAGCAGGGTTGCAGAGAAAGTGGCTTTGCAAAATAAGGTAAAACGCCTTGAAAAGCAGCTGGGCGGCCAGCATAGCTTTGACAGCATAACTGGCAACAGCCCTGCTCTGCAAAATGCAATAGCCCTTGCCAGGAAAGTTGCACCTTCCGAGGCGGCTGTATTGCTCACCGGTGAAACCGGCACCGGCAAAGAGGTTTTTGCGCAGGCGTTACATTACAGCAGCCCACGGGCCGGCCAGGCATTTGTTGCATTGAACTGCAGTGCCTTTGGCAAAGACCTTTTAGAAAGCGAGCTTTTCGGGCATAAGGCAGGGTCTTTTACTGGGGCCAATAAAGACCAAAAGGGGTTAGTGGAAGAAGCGAAGGGCGGTACGCTTTTCCTTGATGAGATTGGCGAAATGCCATTGGAGCTGCAACCCAAAATACTCAGGCTGCTTGAAAACGGCACTTATATACGTGTAGGCGACACAAAAGAGCAAAAAGCCAATATCCGCATTATAGCCGCTACTAACCGCAACCTGCAAACCAGTATAGGGGAGGGGCTTTTCAGAAACGACCTGTATTACCGCATAGCCGTCTTTAATATTGAATTGCCGTCGCTTAGGGAAAGGGTGCAGGACATACCCATGCTGGCACAGTACTTCCTGGGGGTGTATGCAGCGAAAACCAACAAGAACATTAAGGCGATAGCCAAAGAGGCCATAGATGCGTTGCAAAGCCATGAATGGAAAGGCAATGTGAGGGAGCTGAAAAATGTGATGGAGCGGGCGGTGATTATGGAAGATGGCACAACGCTGGAGCTACAAAGCCTGCCACTGGACGTGATACAGTGCACTACCCCCGGTGGCAGCCCGTTCCAGCTCGCTACCGTGGAGCGCCTGCATATACAGAAAATGCTAAGGTACACGGGAGGCAATAAAGCAGAGGCAGCCCGCCTTTTAGAAATAGGCCTGGCAACACTCTACCGGAAAATTGAAGAATATGGCATAAAATAGCTACTACATTTGCCCGTTGCCTATTGTAGCGGGCCCTTGTGAGC
>CANBTK010000278.1 GCA_947372365.1 Flavipsychrobacter stenotrophus
AAGCTAATGACGTACCCTACCGTTCCACCAACGATGGCGTAATGCATGCTTGTGGGCACGATGTGCACGCAAGCTGCCTGCTGGGCGCGGCGCGCATACTTAACGAGCTGAAGGGAGAATGGGAAGGCACTATAAAACTATTGTGGCAGCCGGGCGAGGAAAAGCATCCGGGTGGTGCCAGCCTCATGATAAAAGCCGGTGTGCTTGAAAACCCAAGGCCTGAAGCCATAATGGCGCTGCATGTTTACCCGCACCTGCCATGTGGCGAAACAGGTTTCAGGGCAGGGCAGTACATGGCCAGTGCCGATGAGGTGTATATAACTATAGAAGGCAGGGGCGGCCATGCCGCATTGCCACACCAAACCATTGACCCCATTGCTATTTCGGCACTGGTTATAACCGGGCTGCAGCAGGTAATATCCCGCAAAGGCAACCCGCTCATACCTTCGGTACTTACTTTCGGCAGCATACAGGGTGGCTTTGCCACCAACGTTATACCCGACAAAGTGGAGATACTGGGCACCTTCCGTACCATGAATGAAAAGTGGCGCTACGAAGCCCACCAGTGGATAAAAGATTTTACCGAACAAACCTGTGCAGCATATGGTGCGAAAGCGACGGTAGAGATACCTGTAGGCTATCCATCGCTGTTTAACGACCCGGCACTCACTGCCAAAGCAGAAGGATGGGCCAAAGAATTTCTGGGCGAGCAGCACGTACACGAGCTGGATATGCGCATGGCCGGCGAAGATTTTAGTTTTTATACCCATCAGGTGCCGGGCTGTTTTTTCCGCATAGGCACCAGCAAGGCAGGTAAGGAATTCCTGGCGCCTGTACACAATGCCCATTTCGATATAGACGAAAACGCTATGGAACTCGGCATGGGCATAATGGCCTGGATGGGCCTTAATGCGCTGGGGTAAAGGCGAGGTTACAACTTCAGTATTTTTTGCTTTACAGAGTTGATGGACAGGATGTATAGCCCCGGCGGCAAGCCACTGATATCAATTGTATTTGGCCCACAGCCAAGTATACCCTTGGCGCACATTATTCCAGTTACGCTGTACAAGCAATAATTTGCTTTTGGAGTTGTTTGCTCTATGTGAAGCGCATCATTTGCCGGATTGGGGTATATTTTCAAGCCATTGCCATAAGCCAGGTTCACATCAAGGCTGGCAGGGGGGCTACCATATTCGGCAACAAACCAATAGTTGTTTTCTGCGGAAATACTATCAGTAAAGTCGCCCGCGGCAAATACATGATGATTTCGATCTACACACAAAGATAAGATGGTAGCAGAATACGTTTTTGTGATGTGGACATCAAAAGGATTGCCTGATGCCCCTAATTCGCTCCAACTTGCGGCATTGGGATCGTATTTAGCAACATAATTTTTATTGCTGGTATTCTTAAATGCACCCGCAGCATATATATATCCACTATCCCCTTTACATATTGTATTAACCCAGCTATTCGCATTCAATGAAGCAAGCCGGTTCCAACTAGCCCCATTCCATCTAAATACATTACCAACGAAAGCGCTTGATGAACTTAATCCAAAATTTACACCAGCATAAACATGATTCGGAGTGTCAGAAAAAATTGATTCAATAATGACTTCAGATGAACCAGTATCAAATCCATAACCTAATTCACTCCAATAATGAGCAGCATGATCATATTTAGCTACGTAAGCGTGCCCAGCCGAATCTGTAAAATTACCTGCTGCATAGATATTATAACTATCGTCAATGCAAATTGTGTTTATGTTTGAATTGGCTCGTAAACTACCTACTTCTGCCCACTTTAATCCGTTCCACCTAGCAACATAATAATGGCCTGAAGAGTTAAAAAAGTTGCCAGCTTCATATACGAACCCGCTATCATCCACACAAATTGAATTAATAGGGCCTAAAGCATTCAATGCATCGGCCCCATTGCCTAATTTGCTCCAATGCACCCCGTCCCATTTAGCTACATACCTCTTACCCATATAAGAGTATGGGGCATCTGTAAATACACCAGCAGCATATATATATCCGTGTTTATCGGCACATATTGTATTAATAGGCCCATTTGCATTTAATGCATTAGAACCTGTCCCCAAAATATCCCAATGCAAACTATTTGCATTCCATTTGGCTACATAGGTTTTGCCATAAACAGCCGAGGGAGTATCCATAAAAGAGCCAGCAGCATAAACATTATTGCTGTCATCAACGCAAATAGAATAAATAATACTATTCGCATTCAGTGCGTCACTGCCATTGCGCAAATTGAACCAACTTTGCGCCTGGCACGCAATTGTGCCTAACAGGATAATAGGCAACAGGAAGAGTGTTTTTCGGCAGTATATGTTCATAACTCAGCCACAGCGGTTCAGTAAAATAAATTGAGGATTTAAAAATACTGATTTGCGCCCGGTTAAATGAAATAATTATACAATTAGTTTTCCCTCAGTCAAATTCTAACAAATTCCTAAAGGTTATGCCCCGCTTTACGAAAACCTATAAACTGTGTGCGGAAAGCCCGGTGCCGCAATACCAATGCCCCTGTAGGGTTTTCTTTCAAAAACCTTTCTTTTATATCCGCCAAGTCATATATTTGCAAGTGTTTGTGGTAAGGTAACCACATATTAAATCAATTGAAAAATGGCAGGCCGTCTATCTACATTGCTTTTTATACCCATTTTCTTGCTGTGTTCCTTATTTGCTTCGGGCGAAGACTATAGCTACAACATCCACAAAAAATATTTCAACCTGTGCTCTTACAAGAAAGAGTGCGTAGGCTGCGAATCATGCCCAAGAGAGATGTACAAAGTAAAGATTAAGAACGTTACAGATAAGAAGATAAAGAACATCTACTACCAGTACTATTCACCGCTTTACCAGAAGGTAATGACCAAAGAAGCAGTAATAGAAGGCGACCGGGTGGAAAAGAACGATATCGGCTACCTTTTCATTTGCGTAAAGAATAATTTACATTGGGCAATCAGCAAAATCGTTTACGAAGACAATTCTGATGTTTCGTTTGTGGTAGATGGCCCACTTAGGAGCTACCATCAGGAGCCTGACGAGTGCCCATGCAATGTTACTGCCAAAGAAATGAAATACTAATACGATTACCAGCACACATACCTACTTTGTTGAAAACTATCCACTCCCACCAGGTGGATAGTTTTGTTTAATACTTTGCAAAACTGAACTAAATGATGCTCCAGATAACACCACGGCAACTAAAAGATTGGAAAGAGAAGAAGAAGGACTTTGTATTGATTGATATCCGCGAAGGATGGGAAAGGGAAGCCTACAATATAGGCGGCGAACATATACCAATGGGCGACATCATGGCCCGCCTTGGCGACATACCTAAAGACAAAGACGTTGTCATTTATTGCGAAAAAGGGGTAAGGAGCGTAATTTCAATTCAAAGGCTGGAAAGCCACGGCTTCCATAATTTATACAACCTGAATGGCGGGGTCTGCGCCTGGAAAGACGAAAACTACAATTAAGCTTTTAGCCTTCAACGGCGCTATAACTGGCTGATAAACGCCCCCTCGCTATTCACCGTTATTGTGTGTTGCTTGCCCATAGCAAGGGTGTAATTGATATCCTGATGGCCGGCAGGAAAGTTGAAGCAAACGGGGTAGCTGTACTCCTTCACCTTATCCCATATAATTTCCTCAATGGTTTGCCCAAAAGGACGGCTGGTATCTTTCAAATCGGAAAAGCCGCCCACAATAAGGGCTTTCAGCCCACTAAGCTTATTGGCGCGTTTTAAGTGCATCAGCATGCGGTCTATGTTGTAGAGGTATTCCCCCAGGTCTTCTATAAATAGTATTTTGCCGTTCATATCCACTTCCGATGCCGACCCGGTAAGGTGGGCAACCAGCGACAGGTTACCGCCTGTAAGTATGTCCGTTGCGGAGCCATGCCGGTTAAGTGGCGCTGGTGGCACAAAGTAGCTGAGTGGCTGCCCGGAAAGTGCCTTGTAAAGGGATAGTAAATCGCCCGAAAATTCGTTTTCGGGGCTAAAGTGGCCGCACATGGGGCTATGTAGTGTGGGCAGGTTATAGTTGGCCAGTATGTGGCTGTGCAGCACCGTAATATCGCTGAAGCCGCATATCCACTTGGGCTTTTGCGTAAAAGCTGTAAAGTCCAGCCCGTCAATAATACGGCTCAGCCCGTAGCCGCCACGGCCCATAAGTATCGCATCCACTTTGGGGTCATCCAGCATCTCCTGCAAATCGGCCATCCTGTTGGCATCAGTGCCCGAAAAATAGTGGTATTCAGTTCCGATAGTTTTCCCCTGTTTTACTGAAAACCCCCAGCTTTCGAGTATATTTACAGCATAGGCAACCCTTTCGGCAGGTACGTAGCCCGAAGGGCATGTAATGCCTATAACTGCACCTTGTTTCAG
>CANBTK010000279.1 GCA_947372365.1 Flavipsychrobacter stenotrophus
TTCCCCCGCCTATAAAGTAGTGCCCGTTCTTTTTGGCCACGCTGCCCATAAACTGGTTATACCGGGCAGGTATGGTAAACGAACTGAAAGCCTTTACTTTTTTGTTCTTTTCGTCTAACTTAAACTCCAGTACGCGCGATGTTTTTCGCTTTGAACTGTCGCCATTGTCCAGCAGCAGCAGCGTTTGGTTGTTGTCAGTTAGGGTAGCGTGGTGCTGCCTCTGGAACACCTGGCTGTCGGTAAGCGGGACGTCGGAGTTTTTGCCGCCCAGCCGCCACATAATATCGCCGTTGTGGCGGTTAATCTTCACCACCTGGTCGGTACTGCGGAACGAGCATATCAGGTTGCTGTCCCTGGGGTCTAATATCATGGAGTTGATGTGCAGGTAGTCCTGCGTCATATAGGTATCGCAGTAGCGGTTTTTTTCGGTACTCGTGGCATAAAATTCCGGGTAGTGGGTAGCATCCCACTGCCATATTACCTTGCCGTTTTCTACTTCCTGTATAATGTTGGCAGCAATTTTTAAGTTAGCCACATGCTTAATGCCGGCAGGTATGTTAGTTACTTTCTTTTCGTAGGTTGCTATTGCTATGTAATGGTCGGGGGATAGCAGGATAAAGTCGTGCATATCCAGTTCCTGCTTGTTGTTCACCACAATATCGTCGTGCGAAATAAGGTGCATCTGCCGCAATTCATTAAACGCGGAATCCAGCAAAACCCCATGGCCTGTAGTAAGGGCTATGCGCTTTATGTGGTAAGCATCAGTATCGTTAATCATGTAGGTATAGTAGTGCTTGCCGTTGATGTCCCACTGGCGGAAATCAGATATAGAGCCTGGAGTTTGTTTTTGTACAAAAATTCTCCCGTCAAGGTCCATAATAAGCAACTGGCCCCTGTTCCACTTAAATAGCTGGTAGGGTGCAGTAAGTACATACCCCTTTAGCGCTTTGTTGTGCGCATGTACCCGGTAGTCGTAGGGTATCACCTTCCTCACAAACCTGAGCGCATGCTTGTGCCTGCACTCGCGTATCAGCACGCACGATACCGGGAGTACCATAAATACAAATATGGCGATGGTGGCTATTTTTGATTTCATGAAGTGTTTATTCCACTAGCTTTTGGCGTGCTATGTGAGTTTTCGAGGGTTGAAAATACGAATAATACCTGCTTATTTTGCAGTATCCCTGTGCGCATTGATATATTGGGTAAATATTGTTTGTTTACTTACCTTTAGCTGTATTGTCATGTACGTTTAATATGGCTTTGCCCTTTATTGATTACCATAAGTAAATCGTTATGAGCAGGTTAAAGAACATACATCCGGGCGAAGTGCTGCAGGAAGAATTTTTGAAAGAATTGGGCATCAGTGCCTACCGCTTGTGCAAAGATATTGGAATACCCCAGGGGCGCATTTCTGAGATTATTAAGGGCAATAGGAGGGTTACTGCCGATACGGCGCTCAGGCTAGCAAAGTATTTCGGGAACACGCCTAAATTCTGGCTTGGCCTGCAGGATGATTACGACCTTGAAGCAGAGCAGTTAGCTAAGGAGCCTGAACTTAGCAAGATACCCCACTACTCTGTCAATGCAGCCTGAGTTTAAACTGCCCCCCTTTTTTGCAACAATGCGATAACCCCTTCCTTTTGCAAAATGCGGTAGCCTATCCTGTCGTTAGATATGCCTTGTTTTAGCTCGTAAGTAAAGTGGTAGCTGCCATCGTTGGCCAGTTCGGTTACAAAATAGGAAAAAAGGATACCGCTGTTTTCGCTGAATTTGTGGGCTACCTCATACAAGTGGGTTGATAGCAGCATGAGGTGGTTGCGGTGGTTCATCAGCCCATCCATAACGCCCTTGGTACATTCGTAAGCGTCATGCACATTGGTCCCCTTAAAGAGCTCGTCCATCAGTACTAGGTGGGGTTTCTCCTGCAGCAGCTTTTCGGCTGTTTGTTTCATGCGCTGCACCTCGGCAAAAAAGTAGCTTTCGCCCCGCAGTATATTGTCTTCCACATGCATATTGGTTATAATGCCCTGCATAAAGCTGATGCGGAGCGATTGCGCTGGTACGCCCATGCCCAGGTGTGCCAGCAGCGCCCCCACGCCCAATGCCCGCATAAAAGTAGTTTTGCCCGACATATTAGCGCCTGTAAGCACCAGGAAGTTGTGGTTGCCTGCAAAGCCGATATCGTAAGGCATAGGTGTTTGCAGCAAAGGGTGGCGCAGTTGAGTGGCTTCAAAGCAAATAGGTAGTTCAGGCAATAGTTCGGGGAAAGCCCATTTATGCTCGTTGGTAGCCCTTGCCATCGCCTGCCAGGCATCCAGCCGGGCGTAGCTGGCCATCAGCCTGTAAACCATGTTTTTCATTTCCCGCCGCGCCAGGTAGTTGAGCTCTGAAAGCTCGGCAAATTTGGCATCTTTCGTAATGCTGGTAACGCGGGGCACAAGGCGGTGGTTCAGTTCCTCCTTCATGCTTTTCAGCTCGCTTTTCAGTAGTTCCGGTGTGTTTTCGTTGGTTGCAATAGCTGCAAGCTGCTGGCAGCCCTTCAGGAAGTCAGATAAATGCGAAATGGAGAACTGGGTAAAGAAGTACTGGTTGCGGTTAAATATTTTCTGGAAGTAGCCGCTCATGATAAGGGTAATGCCCGTTGGCGGGCTGGTAACATTATCGGCCGACTCAAAGAACTTATCCAGCATTACCAGTGTGCCGTTAGATATTACCGATGGCCACAGGTGCAGGTTCGCCGCCCAGAAGCGCACAGCCTGCTGGGTAGCGCTGAGCTGCGCCAGTGAACCGGGTGGGTTGTGTATGTGCTTGCGCAATACATCCCGGCCGTATTGGGTGGTTACCCGGTCTATTAAATCAAACACCCCGCCACTACCATCGCTGGTAAAAATAGAGAGGTCTTTGAGCGTGGTTTTATCGTTTTGCATAGTTTATCAGGGTAGGTTGGGGGGATTGTTTAAGGTTTTATTTTCGGTATCAGATACGTTCAGGCGGTTGGCACTGTTATTGAAAACCCCGTAGGGGTGTTATTGTTGTAGCAAATTGAACCTCATGGGCAAAACCCCGTAGGGGTGGCATAAATTAATCAATCCATTCAAACAGGTATTTTTCATCAAACCCGATTTCAAATTTCTTAAGCAACCCCATGTACTCGTCCCGGAATGTTTGCTTTTTATGATGCTCCTCCTGGTTTAGTATGTAATTGTAAACCTTCTGTATATGAGATTGGCTGTAGGACAATGCACCATACCCTTCCTGCCACGAAAATTTTTCCCGCACCCACTTTTTTTCATTAATAAAGTTGCTGGAGTTATTTTTAATATCCCGCACCAGGTCAGATATTGCCATAGATGGCTGCAAACCAATGAATGCGTGAATGTGGTCTGGCATGCCGTTAACAATGATTGGTTTCTGGCTTTTTGATTTGATAATGCCGGCAATATATTTATGCAATTCGTCCTTCCATGTTTTACTAATTAGGTTTTCCCTGCCTTTTGCCGCAAAGACAACCTGAATATAAACCTGTGAAAATGTTCCCGGCATACAACGCTTTATGTCACCCCTTCGGGGTTTGTGTACAAATTGTTTATTTTTCTACAACAATGCCATCCCTACGGGATTTCCAGGCCTTGGTATTTTATTCAATTTTCGAGCGCATCCAACCAATTTTCAATTGCCACGCCCATTATTTTGTATAAACCCACTAACGGGTAGCATAGTTTTTCACCCATGCACACCCATTAAACTAGCCACTACCTATCAAACATCATCCTCTGCCCCTTGTATAGACCCGAAACCGCTCCGTTTTCATAAACGATATTTCCGTTAACTAATGTGTACTTGATGGTTGCGGGGAAAGAATGGCCCTCAAATGGCGACCAGCCGCATTTATAAAGGATATTTTGCTTGCTTACTGTGTAGCTTTCATTCAGGTTCACCAGCACCAGGTCGGCATGGTAGCCTTCACGTATATAGCCACGCTTAGCTACCTGGAAGCATTGCGCAGGGGCATGGCACATTTTCTCCACCACTTTCTCTACGCTTATTTTGCCTTGCTGCGCATATTGCAGCATCAGTTGCAGCGAGTGTTGCACCAGTGGCACGCCCGATGGCGCCTGCTGGTAGGGTAGTTGTTTTTCGTCCCAGGTATGCGGTGCGTGGTCCGTTGCTATAATATCCAGCCTGTCATCCAGCAAGGCCTCCCAAAGCGCAGCCTTATTCGATGCTGCCTTTATAGCAGGGTTGCACTTAATCAGGTTGCCATATTGTGCATAGTCATCGGCCGTAAAATGCAGGTGGTGTACGCACACTTCCGATGTAATGCGCTTATCTGGTATTGGGAATAAATTGGTGAACAATTTTAATTCTACCTGTGTGGAGATATGCAATATGTGTAGCCG
>CANBTK010000280.1 GCA_947372365.1 Flavipsychrobacter stenotrophus
CACAGGCTATGCCAAGCGCCGGGTATAACCCGAACGATACCCTGGTGTTGGCCATGGCATCTGTCAGGTATATGGCCAGATAATAGGCTACGCTGATGAGGCCCAGCACAATACCCCACACCATCGTGTAGCTAAACATCTTATTCGTATTGCTTCTGGAAGCCATTTTACTACTATTTTATTGCTGTTTCTTAAACCCTTATGCCAATAACCAGTACATCATCTACCTGCTCATAGTGCCCCTTCCATTTCCTGAAGCTGGCAGTTAAGTATGCCCCCTGTGCCTTCATATCCAGATCCTGTATGTTCATCAGTATTTCTTTAAACTGGCTTACAGATAGCTTCTTGCCGTCGTCGCCCCCAAATTGGTCGGCAAACCCATCGGTAAATAAATAAACGGCATCATTAGTTTGCAGGTCCACGGTATTATTATGGAATACCCGTTCCTGCAGGCCCTGTAGCCCGCCTATCGGGAATTTGTCAGGCTTCAACTGAATAAATTCAGTACCCCTTATTATCCATACAGCACGCCTTGCGCCAGCAAAGTGTAGTTTTTTAGCTTCAAAATCAAATGCACACACCGCTATGTCCATCCCATCATTCGGTTCATTTTCGCCCTGCTTGAGAGTGCCTATAATGGCGGTATTGAGGCGGTTGAGTATTTCTGCAGGCTCCACAATGCCCTTTTCCATAATAATCTGGTTCAGCAAAGAGCTGCCTATCATACTCATAAATGCGCCCGAAACACCATGCCCGGTGCAGTCGCCTGCTACTATTACCTGTTGCCCGCTTTTTTCGGCAATAGTATAAAAATCGCCGCTCACAATCTCTTTAGGCAGGTAAACTATAAACGATTGCTCAAACGATTTTTGTATCAGCTTGGTATCAGGCAACAGGGCTGCCTGTATCCTTTGGGCATAAATGAGGTTGTCGGTTATGGCCTTATTTTTAACCTCAATTATCTCCTTTTGCTGCATTACCTCAAGGGTGCGCTCGTACACTTTCTGCTCCAGTTCTATGTTTTGCGCTTCAAGTAGTTGCTTCTTTTCTTTCTCTTTCTCCAGGTTCTCGTCAGATAGTTTTTCGATAGAAGCTACCTGTACCGCCATTTGCTTCTGGTCAAGCCCGTTCCTGCGGCCCAATACCAACGCAGCGCTGAGCGGGTACATGCAAAGCCCCATGTAACCGAAATATGCAGCGAAAGTGAGGTAGTGCTCCATTTGGCCGGAATTAACTGTCGCTATGGAAATAGACATAGGTACTACAATCCCAAATATCATGGCGCCCAGGCAAGTGAAAAGGAAAACCCTGGCTTCCCATCGCTTTTGCCCGAAGCCATGGAACAGAAAATAGGCAGACGAAAAGCCTGAATAGCACATGAGCAAAGCAATAGACGAGTACCAGGCAATTGGCACAGGGTTACCAAAGAAAAAAGTATAATTGTACCTGATTGCTGGTATAAAGTTTAGCGCAGCAACAATGGTAATGATAAGCAGGTGTATGAGCCGCTTTTTCCTGTTAGCTAAAATTTTCGCAAGGGTAATAGAAAGGAACTCAAGCGCGTACACAAAGGCGAACATAGACGTTGAGTTGATATCTTCATTGTCAGAAGTGTTAAGCAGCCAGGTGAGCGATGCAAATATGCAGAACAAAGAAAAATGTAAATTTTCGGATTTCTCGCTAAAAAAGAGGAATAAAATAAGGAATACAATGCCGAAGGCAAGGTAGTAGAACCCTAATGCATAAGAACTGTTTTTATCAGAATAACCGGACTGCATTCTTTTCTCGGCAGCTTCCGGCATCATTAACTGAAGGCGGTTAAACGAGAATACCCTTTGCTTTGGGTTGGGCGTAAAGTCTATCTCAAAAACCTGAATAGAATCCCGGAGTATTATGCTGGCATAGCCTTCTTTCTTTGACCCGAAGGGGCTTTCCAGGTCGGCTGTTTTATAGGTGCCCGTGGCTATAAGTATGCGCCCATTCAGTTTTACCCTTACCGACCCTTCAGCTTCATAATATAGGTAAGCCGGCTGGTTAATTAAGGCAGGTACTATGTACAGGGAGGTATTAAAGCTCGTGTTTTTTAGCGCCCTTCTAGGCATCGAGTCAATTACAACACCACTAAATTTGTTTACTGCATTGTCAGAGTTAGTAGCTTCAATATTCCACAGCACTTTATCAAACAGGCTAATGTTCTGCACTGTTTTGTTTTTACCAGATTTTTGCGAAATAGTCCTCAGCGTATCAATAGTTGCAGCACAGTTATTGGCCAATAACAGCAGCACACACAGGGCAATGCCTGTATGCCTTTTTATAAAGCCTTTTACGGATGTGCTACATTTGTTACAACTCATAACTAATTGCCATTCAGCCAATTTTCTACTTTCTACTTTCTACTTTCTATTTTCTACTAACTACTAACTACTAACTACTAACTACTAACTACTAACTACACCTTAATACCAATTACCAGCACATCGTCAACCTGCTCCTCGGCTCCCTTCCATTCCTGGAAGAAATTGTGCAGGTAGGTATGCTGCTGCCCCATATCCATGTGCTGTATGGACAGCAACGTTTCTTTAAATTTGGCCGTCATCATTTTTTTGCCTTTCTCGCCGCCAAATTGGTCGGCATACCCGTCGGTTGAAAGGTAAACCACATCATTAGGCTGTAGTTTTATGACATGGCTTTTAAACTCCCTGCTGCTCGAAACCTGTAACCCACCAATAGGGAATTTATCGGGCTTTATAACCTCTATGGCATTATCCCTTACCAGCCACAATGGCCTGTTGGCCCCTGCAAAGGTGAGTTCATTAGTTACAAAATCAAATAAGCAGGCAGCAATATCCATCCCATCGTTGGAATCATTACGGGTTTGCTTCAGTGTGTCTATAACAGCGGCATTAAGGCTATTCAGTATCTGGGCCGGGTTTTCAATACCCTGTTCGTTAATAATCTGGGTAAGCAGCGAGCTGCCAATCATGCTCATGAAAGCGCCCGATACGCCGTGCCCGGTGCAGTCGCCGGCAATAACAAGCGCCTGATTGCCAGCATCGGAAAAGGAATAAAAATCGCCGCTCACAATATCCTTCGGCAGGTATAAAACGAATGAGCCATTAAATGGCTTTCCTATAAGCTTTACATCAGGCAGCAATGCCGACTGTATGCGCTGGGCATATACCAGGTTTTCGGTAATAGCCAGGTTCTTGGTTTCTATCAGCTGCTTTTGTTCCAGTACTTCGTGGGTACGCTCAGTTACTTTAATTTCGAGTTCTGTATTCTGGTTTTCAAGAATTTGCTTCTTTTCCTTTTCTTTCGCCAGGTTTTCTACCGATAGCTGCTCTATTGATTGAAGCTGCTCGGCAAGTTTGCGCTGGTTCAGGCTATTTCTGCGCCCCAGTACAATTGCGGCGCTCAACGGGTAAACACACAAGCCGAGGTTGCCGAGGAAGTTTTTGACATCCCAGTAGGCTTCCAGATGCCTGATAACAGCAATACTACCTACAATACCGGGTAATATATAAGAAATAACAAGTGCGCTCGTGCAGATATAAACGATTGTTTTGGCCTCCCAGCTTTTTTGTTTGAACCCTTTGATAAGGTACCTGGCCGAAGATCCAATTGCGTAGGAATAGAATAAGCCAAATATAATAACCAAAAAAATGGGTACTGTAACATTCTTAAAATTCCCATGGATGTGTGTTCCGAAAAAGGTATAGTTATAGAGTATTGCCGGGTGGAATGAAGCGATGGCTACAATAGCCATAATGATGAGCGGTATTTTCGTTTTTTTCTTGTTTTTAATGGTTTTAGCAAAGAAAATAGAAAGGAATTCCAGCGAAAATGCACCTGAATATGTTGTAATTGGTGTAATAGAGTAGGTTTCGTAAACGCCAGCGAGCCACGAAAATGAGGCAAAAAGGCAAAATAACGCAAAGTACAGGTTTTCGGTTTTTTCCTTGTAGAACACAAACAGTATCAGGAATACAATGCCAAAGGAAAGGTAGTAGGCGCCCAAAGCAAATGCTTCTTTATTGTCTTTAACATTGCTTGCAATTTCATCAGCCGCCCATTCATACTGCCCCATTTTAAGCTCCAGGTAGAAATTTTTCATTTTGGGGTGGGGTAGGTAGGTGATTTCGAGCCGGTTGGCTGTGTCCCTGAAGTAAAAGCTGGTAAAGTTCTGTTGCCTTTGCCCGCAATACTTGGTTACGGGCCCTTTGTAAAAATTGCCAGTGGCGAGTATTGGAAAATTGTTAAGGGTCATCAACACTGAGCCATTCAGCTCATAGCTAAGCCCGGCCGGTTGCCTCAAAATAGAGGTGTCAACTATAAAATTAGTAACCAGCAGTACTTTGCTGTATTCCCTAAACTCAATGGTATCTGGCTCGGTGGTGGCC
>CANBTK010000281.1 GCA_947372365.1 Flavipsychrobacter stenotrophus
AATGATAAATCCCTTTGTATTCTTTGAGCGAGCAGAGCATTGTTACAGTAAACGGGTGTTTCAAATTTAACCTTGATATGTTTTCCGTTTTTTTAATAAATGAATCAGGCAAGCAATTATATATTACTTCAGTCCTCGGTTTTGTGAAATGATAATGACCTGCAACATAATTTGATACAAAAATAACTTCGCTTGCAGACCTGTTGGCTACCTGGAAAAGGAACGATTTCAGAAACGCAGGCTTCAAACTAGTTTCATGGACATGGTAGACTATTTTAGATCTTTTAAGGGCGCCTGCAAATGCCGCTCCAAATGGCAAAAGTGTATTAATGTAAAGCGTGTCGTCCTTTTTTAGCACCATTATCAATTGCATGAACAGGCTGAGTTGCGCAGCTAAAAAATAGAAAAGAGTAACCAGTTTATTATTGTGCCACTTGTAAAATAGCGCACGCTCCTGTACGTTTTTAATTTTGCTCAAAAAACCATCGCCAGATGGAGTGGCCGTATACAGAATAACTTCGTTGTGCTCTTGTAATACTTCCAACGCCTGCCTCATGATAAGCGGGCTTCCGCTTCTGTCGTTCAATAAGTGCACTGCTATAATCCTATTCTTCATTTTCTTATTTTTAAAAAGTAATATTTTCAGCTGTAAGGCTATAAAACTGATTTAATTGTTCGGCTTTCACATCCCAGCTTAACGATGTTTTAAATCGCAAACCCGCCAATTTCGATTCATTTTTATAAAATTGCTCTTCATTAAATAGTCTTGTGAGTTTATCAGCAAATGACTGAACGGACGTGTCATAGTCCGCATAATCTACTTTAAGTTGGCTATCAGGATGTACTATTGTACCAGGGCCAATGTTATTCCAGCAAACTACCGGCGTATTGTACCTCATGGCTTCAGCAACCACCATTCCGGCACCTTCGTGTGAAGGGTATAAAAATGCCTTGGCATTGTTGTATAACTGTTTTAGCTCTTGTTGCGGCATCCAGTCTAATAAGTCTGTTGAATTTTCGATGCCCTCAATTATTAAAAGCTGCTTGATGTTCTCCTTAAGTGGGCCTTTTCCTATTAACACAAGTCTCGCCTTGTTCTTGTCTTTAGCATTTAACCTTCTATGGAAAGCAGCAAACGCTTTAACCGTTAAATCAAAACCCTTAAGCGGCACAAAACGGCCAACTGAAAGAACTGTGAATTGACTCCCTGTTTTCTCCTTTACTTCTACCGATTCCGCCGCAATAGATGGATGAACGAAATACCCCGAATTCAAATTAAGTTTGGTCGCCGCATCTTCGTGCATACACCATATTGAGTGCGCCTTCTTTTTCGTAATATAAAGCAGGGGGTCCAGATTCCAGAAGCACCATTTAAGTGCCCATAACGCAGTGTCTTTTATGTATTCCTTTTTTCCATAAACTTGAGCAAACGTCTTTGGAATCCTTGGATGGTGGCCAACAGGCCCCCAAACGAATTTTTTATTCATGAGCCACAGAAAGCTCGGCGTCCAGTCATTATGGAAGTTTAGGTTATGAACGATGTCGCAATCAATCTTTTTAGCCTTTAACCACACTACGAGCGATAGCTGCCAGAAGTAATAGTAGATCATACTCAACATTGGTCCTTTCTTCCAAAACAACATCCATTTAGACCAATCAAAATACATAAACGAAATTCTATTATAGATTTCCATGTTCTGCAGATTGTCTCTGCTTATATAGTTTTCAATGTCGCTCTTGTTATTTTTTCGGGTCACAGCAATCACTTTATTAGAGCGGGCTGCCGCTACAATATAATTCCACCCCATACCATCTTCTGAGCCTTTGAGCGGATTGACCGCATATGCGCTCATAAGTATTGTTTTCATAAACTACTTGCCATTGATAGGTTAGCACTAAGAGGATACACCTTTGTTTCATCATTGGTATATTTCAGTATTTTAGCTGGTACGCCACCAATAACACAGTTATCTGGGAATTTTTTATTGACAATTGCCCCTGCAGCTATTATACAGTTGTTACCTACGACCGCACCGTCAAGAAAAGTGACTTTACTTCCTATCCAACAATTAGTCCCTATTTTGATACCTTTTCTTGTGACGCCCTGTAGCCTGATGGGAGTATCAGAATCGTCGGTAACGTGGTTTTCAGGATGGCAACTAAGGTATTGTCCGGCTATGCAATGGTCTCCTATTTCAAGACCTCCGCCACCACCGAGAAATGCAAACTCTCCGATGCCAACATGGTTACCAATTTTTATTCCTTTGCCTGGATTAGTAAGGCAACCTGAAACAATAATGCGACTGTATGCTCCTATATGTACCTTCTCGCCAATATTGATACCATCTTCCCCGAAGGCATCAATGTAGACATGATCACCTAACCTCATGTAGTGCCCCCAGCTTAAACAAGCAAAACCATTTATAGAGACGCTTCTACCTCTTAGCATCATTTTCGGTTTTCTGAGCATAACCAAAACCTTTAAACCTCTTAGTAAGTTCATAGACTGCTGCCAGGCAAATGAAGTTAGTGCCGACGCAGGTAAAGAGTTATTCCACCTGAATGCGCCATTTCGCTTCCTTATAAAATATTCGATTACTGATTGCATAGTTTTGTCTGTTTAATATTACCAAATATGATGTTAAGTGTACTTTCCAAATGAATGTTGCTAATGGCACAATAGGTGTTCTCCTTATCTTTTTGCTGCAGGCTATTGAAAAGTGTAAGATATTTTTGAGTAAGCATCTCAATACTTTCTGCATTCAGCTCCTGTTTTCTTGCAAGTATCACATCTGCCGGGGCGTAAAGGAAATAGTTGAATTCTGGCTTTATTAATAGTTTGTACAGGTAAGACGCGAATGATGTGGGGACAATAATGTTACTCCTTTTGCTGTCGTTAATAAAGTCGAAATAATAGCGATCGTAAAGTACTATGTAGCCCCTCCTCACATACCTTAGTTGAACGTAGAATTGCCCCAGCAGATAATCCAGATAATAGTAAGTGAATCTCAGGTATGAAGAAATGCCCGCCTTATTGTTGCCCGTTCTCGGCAAGCGACCAACCGAACGGCTTTCGGCTTCCTTCTTGCCATACTTCCATGCACTTAGTATAGGTAATATTGATGGCCTGTGCCTCAATAAAACTACAGGCATCCGCAACTCCTTTTCAATTTTTTTACTGATAATATCAATAATAGTGCTCTTACCTGCGCCATCCACACCACTAAATGTAATTAGGTGTCCTTTTTTTACTTTTAGTGCTTTCAGTTTATCTATGATATATCCTATACGGTTCTTTACTTTATTGATGCCCCTGTTTTCATTACCGGAGCAAATTATCTGCATGACGCTCGTTTTCTCCATCAGGTCTGGTTCCCCAAAAAAAGCCAGACGCAAATTAAATGCTGTCGTAATTTTACCGATTGCCTTATTGTATTCTGGATTTGCACCAAAGCTGGAAATATACCTTTCCGGGGTTTTTGCATTATTTAGCAGGTGGAACAACCAAACATATTTTACATCGTTAGCTGCTGACGGTATAGTTATTCCAAAACTATTGACCCTTGAAGTGGACAGCACATCATTTAAGCTAAGAAATACAGTGGCCTTCCTACGTATCTTCCATATGCAATCGAGATGAATCATATTGCCATCATTCACAAAAATTGTTGTCTGGTTCATGAACGTCTGGGAGGCTGTTTGCAGGTAGCTTACCAGTGAATGTGTCTGCAAGTATGCCAGTAGTGCAGCCGCATCTTTTTTATTGATACACATATCAATATCTGATGTTTCCGGTAGTTGTGCGAGATCGTTATCGCCCAGTTTAAGAACTGCGTACTCGGTGTTTCTCAAGTAATGAACTATGTCCTCTAAAACAATTTGCCTTGGCTTCAAAAGATCTTCAACTTGTAACCAGTAACCCATGGCTTCACACCAGGTTTGTAGCAACCAGTCCACCTGAGTATGCCACTTCTCCTGCCTGCTATATGCATCCAGGTAATAATTTACAACACTAATCAAATAGAGCTTTTCGCACAGTGCAATATCGATGCCGTTTTCTTTTATGAATGTTGTCCAATCGCTGCCAGCAAAGTAGCTGCTTATCTCTTTTCTTATTTCGCTAAAAGAAGTACGGTTAATTAAAATTGCCTGTTGATAGATAAAATGAAAAACATCGTATAATGCAGGCCTGTTTGATGCATTAAGTTCCCAGTCTACAACGAATATTTTAGTTGCATCACCTTTCATGTTCCAGGAAGTGAAATCGCCGTGTGAATAGGCAACGTGAACTAAATCATTGTTATTAACTGTTGCTGTTAATTGGTTTAATCGCTTTGTAAGCACTGGCGAATATCTGCAGGAGCCAAGGTGGGAAAAATCAGTTGCAGTTGTAATTACA
>CANBTK010000282.1 GCA_947372365.1 Flavipsychrobacter stenotrophus
TGGCGCTGTGCCATTTTGTATTGTGCCAATTATTCACGAAACTTCGGCTTGTTAACATCCCCTCACACCTTTCAAAGACTACCGTGTACCCACAAGTCATTTTGTTATAATTTGTACTGCCCCGTAAGGGTTGCCGCTTTGTAGCCGAGCCTCCTACAGAGGAACAGCCATAATGGGTATTTTATATCTACAAAGCGATAGCGCCTGCGGCGCATTCCGTGATAATAGTGCCATCAAAAAGATGTGGGTACACAGTAGCCTTCAAGGGATAACAGCTATGCCGCGTTTAACCTTGTGTTCAAACTACTGCTGATAACGTTTTTAAATGCCCAATCAGTATTATGCCTGCTACACAAACCGCAGCCAACACTACCCTATCCCA
The DNA here is from genome assembly GCA_947372365.1 of Flavipsychrobacter stenotrophus. Classification (GTDB taxonomy): domain Bacteria; phylum Bacteroidota; class Bacteroidia; order Chitinophagales; family Chitinophagaceae; genus Flavipsychrobacter; species Flavipsychrobacter stenotropha_D. The sequence continues at coordinate 383 of CANBTK010000282.1, forward strand.
AACCTACAGCCCAAATGCTTAACGCCCTGACTACGGCTTTTTGTAATAGGTATTGTAGTAGTTGGTATAAAGCTCCAGCTCCTTCTCGTAGAAGAGCTTCTTGTAGTTTTTAGCTGAGATGATGTAGGTTTTATACTCTTCGGGCTTATAGCCAGCCAGCAACTGCGCACCTGAAACCGAATCTTCATAGTCTTTTGCATTCTGCAAACTGGAGAAGTGCTGCACCAGCACCAACACCTGGTCGGTAGTATACAAGTCTATAAGCATCGGGTTGTTATACCCTTTCGAGTTATTGAGGGAATCAATGCCCCGTTTCAGCAATGCTGTCCTTGAGTCGAGGCTATTGAATACATACATAGCATAGTGCTCGTCATTAGGCATAAAGGAGTAAGCAACAGGCACATCATCGGGCCTGCGGGGCTTGGGGGGCGGTGGTGGCTTTACAGCCGCTGCTGCAGCCTTTTTACTTGCCGCCGACTTAAGTGGCACATAAACTATAGTATCGTTGTACCACGATGGCACCCCGTTTTTCCTTACGTCTTTTATGTAGCTGGCCACGTCTTTAGCCCAACCCGAAAGGGAATCGGCCGGGTTAGCAGCAAGGAAGCCAACGAGTATGGTATCTGCCTGGTTATAGTTGCCTTGCGCTGCATAAGCCATAGCCTCAGCCACCTGGAAACGCTTCTTATACAATGGGTTGTTATACTCTTTTTTAGCGATGCCTATGTTAGATAGTGCCTGTGTGTACTGGTGCTTTAGTATCAGTTCATAGGTTTCATCAAAGTACTGCGATACCTGCTTGCCGCCATTGGCTGAAGCCAGTGCATCTTCCTTTTTAGGCTGCAACAAGCCAGCGTATTGCGAAGACGGGAATTTTTTCAGCAATTCTTCGGCATAGCCTTGTGCCTTTTCCAGCTTGCCAGTGCGTACAGCTATCTGGTAGCGCAGGTATAAATCTTCTTCCTTCTGGTTGTGGTTAGGGAAGCGGGAATCCAATGTATCCAGCGTGCTGAGCGATTGGTTGTAGTCATCCAGCTGCTTCAGGTAAGCCTTGGCCAGCATTATGTAAGCCTTGCATTCCAGTTTTATAGAGGCATCCTGCTGCTCCTTTGTATTAGGTATTTTGGCCAGCAGGCTTTCCTCTGTTGGCAAGCCATTGGCTGAAAGTGCGGTTTTGTCTTCGCTGGCCAGCGCATCTTCTTCCAGCCCGCTTTGGTTGCTGCCAGTGTTGGCAAAAGTTTGGCCGGATGCCCTGCGCCAGTTATCGCTCAGCGGGCGGTTGCCCCACTTGCGCTTAAAGTCGTTCGACCCTTGTTGCATTAATGATGGGTTGGCAAAATACCAGTTTGATGCTTCGCCCGTTTCGCTGGCAGCTTCGGTTTGGGTAGTGGCCGCCGCGCCACCATCAGCAGCATTCTTTACGCTGTCTGCAATCTTCTGCTCCAGCGAACGTATATACCGGCGTACCACCGAAAGCTGTTCTTTCTTGCTCATTTCGGCAAGCTCACGCAGGCTGTCCTGATCATGAATCACCAGCGACGGCTGCGATACTTCAGCAAGGCCCTTGCTCTTCTGTGCAGCGGCTAGTACTGATGCGTCTTTAATGCTGTTGCCTGCGGCATACTTTGCCGAACTGTCGTAAGCGTTTTTAGCATTGTTATAAGCGCCTGTGCCATAGTAAACATCGCCCAGCGCGGCGTATGATATCGCCTTTTGCTTTTTCGTAGCCTTCGGGGTAGTAGCGCTCTTGCCCAGGTAATCTATGGCATCGCCCGTTTTACCCGCTTTTGCCGACATCTGCCCCAGTACAAAATATACCTGGTCGTAATAGCTGGTGTACTTGCCGTCATTAAGCACTTTTTTAAGCGGCTTAATGCCATCGGCTACGTTGCCGCCTGCCATAAGCGTATTGTACGCTATGTTTTTACGGGCGTAGAAGTCCATCTCTATTTTAGGGAAATAGTTAAGCGCAATCTCGTAATTGGCAACTGCTTCCTTATATTTTTCCGAGCGTTGCAGAATCTGCGCATTCAGGAATGCAGCACGCATGCGCAGCCAATCGGGCAAATAATCATCCTTGATAGCTATCGCCAACTGGTCGGAAGTTGCCGAATAATTCTGTTCTGACATATAGCCGAATGCCCGGCCAATAGCTACCTGGCCCACTAAATCCTCAGGCAGGTTAGCATCGGTAGAAAGCAAGGAAAGGACTGCCTGGCCGTTTTCCACCATCTTCATCTGGGTGTAAACGCGTGCCAGCCACAATATAGCTTCGTTATGTACCGACTTGTGCGTGAAGAGGCTGAATTTAGATTTCTCTTCTTCTACTATTGACGACTTGCCACCGCCTTCCTTCTTCTTATTTTCTTCGTCATTACTTATGATGTACTTAAAGGTAACAGCGGCATTTTCGTAGCTGCCTTTGTAGTAATAGGCCTGCCCCATAAGCAGGTACATATCGTTTGCCCACTTTACGCGGGGGTCATGTATCTGTATACCTATAGAAACCTTGCGGATGATACTATCCATATCGCCCGCCAACATGGACGAATCGCGGTCGGGGTCGAATGGGAAAATCTTTATGAGGGAATCATAATTCTCTTTGGCGCCCCCCCGCAACATATTGGCGTTAGCCTCCTCCAGCTTCCGGTTGGCGTTATAGTAGTAATTGTAATGGGTAAAGGAGTTTTGGGTAAACCGCCTGAATGGCGACCACTTCTTTTTAAGCATGGATTTATTGGTAAACGCCTCCCGCTTCGATTTCATTTTTATCTCCAGTGCCAGCTGTTTCTTCTTGTCAGTCTGCTTTTCCTTGGCTTTTAACGACTTGTCTTTGGCCAACTTAAGCTTGGCAAGGCTGTCTATGCGCCGTTTGCGCACCAGCTTTATGCTATCATTAAATTTCGTGCGCACCGCCTTTACGCTATCCATTTCATGCTTGCGCAAGCCTTTGGATATGTTCATTTCCGTTCGCCGCACGTTAGCCACACTGTCTTTATATTTTTGCTGCTTTCGCTTTACCCCGTCGGTTTTTTCCCTTTTCACAATGCTTACGCTGTCAGCATACCTTTTACTCGCCTTATATTTTTTGGTGGCAGCTATGGCGTCCGCCCTTTTTTCCTTGGCATCTGCAACGCTGTCGCTTTTGCTCTTCCTGGCAGCTCCCAATGAATCAAGCCCCTTGCCACCTTTACCCTTCATAGAATCAAGGTGCGCCTTCCTTGCCACCTTAATCGCCTTGGCTTTAGCCTTCCTGGCCTTCGATACACTGTCTTTATAATGCTTAGAATTATGGTATTTGCGCAATTCGGCGGCAGCGTCAACTGGCTTGCCCTTCTTCTTAGAAGATGCGCTCTGGGCATAGCCCACCCCGCAACCGAAGAAGAGAAAACCAAATATAAAGAATATTAATAGTTTTAATTTCAAACCTTGATTAGCTTTTACTGATAAAATAACGCAAATACCGCAAAAAAATTATACCCCAGCCTTTTAAGCCGGGTAAACAACCTGTTTGCCTGTTTGTTTCAAAAATAAGTAAAAAAAGGAAAAGGCATTGTATGCACAACGTTCGAATTAACAAAATACTTTTTATCTTTCCCTTAATTTCGGCCAACTTCACTAAATTGCTGAAAACAAGCTGGGTAATGAGGTATGCAGGTTTAGCAACACAATGGATGGCCATGCTACTGGTGAGCGTATGGCTGGGGTATAAGCTGGATAAATACATAGGCCCCAGGTTCCATATATTTGTCATTGTGTTCCCTTTAGCCGTATTAGTCGTTTCTTTGTGGGGCATTATCAAGGAGTTTAACAATAACCAGAAATGAAAAAGCAGTTCATCATTACTTTTTTTGCCATATTTATCTTATTGACCGTAGTCCTGTACATGGTGCAGAACATGGACCCTGCGTACAAATTTTCGCTATTGGAAAGCGGCAATGTTATATTATTTGTTTTGACAATGGGCGGCTACCTGCTGGTGAACATGCAGCTCAACAGTACTGAGGGTGCGTTTA
>CANBTK010000283.1 GCA_947372365.1 Flavipsychrobacter stenotrophus
AATAGCCAGCGCCCCAGGTTGGGTCAAATACATACCAATCGTTATTGACAAACGCTACACACCACGCATGGGGCACATAGTCGGCAACGCCATTCTGCTTGGTATAGCCCGAAACTTTGTATGCAGGTATGCCGCAAAGGTTGCTGATATCTACAAATATGGAGGCATAGTCGGTACAGATACCTTTGCGGGTAGCAAAGGTTTTGGCTACGCGTTCTTCCATCTTCTCATTGAAATTAATGGCGAACATATTGTCCACATCATAAGCCAGATTCTTGGCTTCCCATATAAAGGCAGCCCTTAACTTATCTTCATCCTTGTTAAAGTTGGCATTGATATATTGCGCCAGTGCGTTGGCCGACTGCGCCTGGCTGGCGCTCACCTGCAATGCCTTCTTATCAACGGCTGTATAGTCGGTTGCAACAGTTTTCGGGCTCGTTTTGGTGGCTGCCTTTTGTGGCGCTTTCTGGGCTGCCATAGGTAAGCTAAGGGCAAGGAAAACGGCAAGCACTATGGGTAGTTTCATATTCGCTATAGGTTATTGGCTGCAAAAGTAAGGTGAGGGCAGTAAAAATAGAGCTACTTACTAATACTATCATAAAAAACAGGGTCCACCTGCTTAAAGCCATAGGCTGCTGCGTTTTCCACATCCTGCATAGCAAGGGCCTTATTGCCCAGCACCTGCCCGTAATACAAGGCGCGGGTATAGTAACTTTCGCCCGATGTAGGGTTCAGCTCTATGGCCTTATTGTAATCCCTGAATGCCTCATCGAACCGCTTCATGCCATAGAGCAGCCGCCCCCTGTTAAGGTACGATTCGTATGACCCGGGCGCCAGCGCTACCGACAGGTTGTACTCCTTCAATGCTTCATCGGGCTTGCCCATAATATCCAGCAAATTGGCATAGTTGGCGTGCGCTGCCTGCAGGTTAGGGCGCAGCCTTATAGCTTCCCTCAGGTAGTAGGCCGATGAGTCCGGGTTCTTGGCTACAAAATACAATATGCCCAGCCCAAGGTAGGCTTTGGGCGCTTCTGAGCCGTTATCCAGCTTTGCAGCAGTGTGAAAGTCAAACCGGGCTTCATCAGTGCGGCCCAGTACACGCGCCATAATGCCCAACGTAAGGTAGGGGTAAACGTACTTAGGGTTGAGTTTCAGCGCCGTATTCAGGTAGTATTGGGCGGAGTCGTAAGCATTTTTTTCATCCTCTGCGCTACGGGCATTTTTCCATTTGTTAAAGTATTCGAAGCCCAGGCTATTGTATGCGTATTCATTTTCCGGGTGCTTTTCCATCTGGTCCGTCCACAATGTTGTGCTGTCATACCATGTTTTGCAGCGGGCATTGCTCAAAAAGCCGAACAACAAACAAACGGCAAGCGTGCCAGCTACCACAATATTTTTAGCCGTCGCCGATTGTGCCTTTTCGGCATAGTTGGCGACCAGCCAGCCCACAATAAAAAACAGCCCTATATAGGGTATATAGCTATAACGGTCGGCAATAATGGCATTGCCCACCGGCACAAACTGCAGCAGCAACGCGATATTAGCCACAAAAAACAGCGACCCGAACACTATAGCCCGGTTCTTCCTTCCAAATTTCCAGGCAAGGAAAATGATAATAGCTACAACAACCGGGTAGGCATAAAATGATGCAGGGAAAAAATTGCCCACTTTGGTAGGGTAAGGGTAAAAACAGCTCAACCCGGCGGGCACTAAAGCCTTCCACAAATAGGTGCCGAAAGTATAGCCGCCCATGGTGAGCGTATCTACAATATTAAAATGCTCGCTAAGCTTGCTAACAACGCCCAGCTCCCGCTGGTCCATTACTGCCTTAATACCGAAACCGATGGACAGCGCAAAAAACGGCAGTTTCCCCAGTACCGCCGCAACGCTCCATTTGCGCTGCTCGAAATAATCAATCAACAGCAATGTAACCGGTAGTACTACTGCAACGGGCTTTGAAAGCAGGGAAAACAGGAATAACACCAGTGCCAGCCCATAAAGCCCCCATTTTTTACCGCCAGCAGCCCGCTGGCAATATACATAGGCAATAAGCGATGCGAGGTAAAAAGTGCCATAAAGCACATCTTTACGCGCCGACACCCATGCTACCGATTCCACATGCATGGGGTGCAGCGCAAACAACAGGGCCGTAATGGCAGCAGCAAGGGGCCGCCGGGTAAGCAGCGCCACCAGCCAGTAAACCAGCACAGCAGCCAGGGTGTGCAGCAAAACGCTGTCAAGGTGGTAAAGCCACGGTACAAGCTGCACATAGCTATACTCTATAGCCAGGCTAAGTATGGTGAGGGGGTGGTAGTTGCCCATAACGGCCGTACTGAAAATATGCCTCAGGCCACCGCCTGACAAATTTGTAATGATTGGGTTTTCGGTAACATAGCCCGGGTCGTCCCAACTGACAAATTGGTTATCAAGGCATACTTTAAAGAACAAAAAAGTAACGGCCGCAATGACAGCAGCATATAACAACCCAGCATGTTTTACCAAAAAGCCGGGCCTAACTGGTTGGCCGGGCACAGTGCTTCCCGCCTTGGGTGCAGCCCCAGTGCCCCCCTGCCCGCCTGCGGCAGGCTTACGAATATCCTGTTTCTTTGCCATGGGCATTAAATATACAGCACCTTAATGAAAACGCTAATACCCTGCCATAGGAAAAACGCCGTTAGGGCTGCATTTTCCTATTCCCGCATTTAATATGTATTGATTCAAATAAAATATTTTAATTTTCACCCGACATTTTGTCCCATTTTTTCGTTTGGCAAAATTATTGACCAATAGTATAGCGATATGTTTTTCAAAAAAAAGAAGGCAATGAGCGACAAATTAAACGACAATACAAATACAACTAAGGAGAATACCGACAACATGGCACATAACGAAGAATTAGACGAGGCATTAGCAAGTATGCTTAATACCGATGACAGCCATGCTGGCAATAGCGAATTATTAAACGAAAGCAACGACGACGAGCTGGCCAAATTACAAGGCGAACTTGACGAAATGAAAGATAAGCACATACGCCTTATTGCAGAATTTGACAACTTCCGCAGGCGTACAGCCAAAGAACGCGTTGACGAAGGCAAACTGGCGGGCAAGGAAATTATAACGGCGCTGCTGGTAGTGCTTGACGATATGGGCAGGGCTGAAAAGCAAATTGATAATACTACCGACATTGCTGCTATTAAAGAAGGCCTGGCATTGGTATTCAATAAATTACGCCATATTATGCAGCAAAAAGGGCTTAAAGTAATGGAGTCAACCAATATGGAGTTTAATGCAGACGTGCACGAGGCTATTACAGAAATACCTGCGCCAAACGAAGATATGAAGGGCAAAGTTATAGATACCGTAGAACCTGGCTACTACCTTAATGACAAGCTCATAAGGTACGCTAAAGTGGTTGTAGGAAATTAAATATTGATAAATGGCAAATGATAAGTGGTTAGTGGCCTGCTCATAAACTATCCCCTACCCCCCTAAAAGCAATTAACCATTTATAATTTACAATTTACAATTGAAGAAATGGCAAAAAGAGATTTTTACGAAATACTGGGTGTTAGCAAAGGTGCCAGCGCCGATGAAATAAAAAAAGCCTATAGGAAAATAGCCCTGCAGTTCCACCCCGATAAAAACCCGGGCAATAAGGAAGCTGAAGAGAAATTTAAAGAGGCGGCTGAAGCGTACGATACACTGAGCAACACTGATAAAAAGGCGCAATACGACCGCTTTGGGCATAGCCCAATGGGCGGCGGTGGTGGCGGCGGCTTCAGTGGCGGCGGCGGCATGCGCATGGAAGACATTTTCAGCAACTTCGGCGATGTGTTTGGCGATGATGTGTTTGGCAACTTCTTTGGCGGCGGTGGCCGGCAGGGCGGCGGCCAAAGGCAGGGTACCAGGGGCGCTAACCTGAGGATAAAACTGAAGATGGACTTTGGCGAAATAGCCAATGGCGCCAATAAAAAGATAAAGGTTAAAAAACACGTTACCTGCGGCCAATGCAATGGCAATGGCGCTAAGGACAAGACCGCTGTACAAACCTGTACAGGCTGCGGCGGCAGCGGCCAGGTGCGCAGGGTTACCAATACCTTCCTGGGGCAGATGCAGACGGTTACAACCTGCCCTAACTGTAATGGCGAAGGCAGCACCATAACCCAGAAATGTGGCAACTGTAAAGGCGAAGGCCGGGTATATGGCGAAGAAACACTGAGCCTGGATATACCAGCCGGCGTGCAGGATGGCATGCAGCTGAGCATGAGCGGCAAGGGCAATGCCGGCGAACGCGGCGGCCCTCCCGGCGACTTACTTATACTGGTAGAGGAAGAAGCGCACGAACACCTTACCCGCAGGGACCTGGATGTGGTTTATGTACTGCACCTGTCT
>CANBTK010000284.1 GCA_947372365.1 Flavipsychrobacter stenotrophus
TATTTCCTGGTTGCGTTTCAGTACTGCCTTTATTTTATGCAGCAAAACATCGCTATCAAATGGCTTGGTAATATAGTCATCAGCACCCAGTTTGTACCCAGACAATATGTCTTCTTTCATGCTTTTGGCTGACAGGAAGAATAAAGGCACATCGGGGTCGTTATTCCTTATTTCTTCGGCCAATGTGAAGCCGTCCATATTGGGCATCATCACATCAAGCAGGCAGATGTCGTATTTTTCCCTGCGGAAAGCAGCCAGGCCAAGGATGCCATCGCGTGCAAGTTCTACAACAAAGTCATGAAGTTCAAGGTAGTTTTTCAAAACCTGCCCGAAGTTCGTATCGTCTTCTACTAAGAGAATTTTATTCTTTTCCATACAGTTAAAGTAATCCGGTCAAAAATAGTGCCACCAATCGCGCCTGTTATAAAATATTTTGTTAACTCTGGTTATTCGTTAAACAGGCAAAATACTGCCACAGTTATTTCTGCTTTCGTTGTGTAAATGTAATGCAATAGTGCCAGCTAAAATAGCCTTTAATAGCCGTAAATAGTTAAGAATAAATTAAAGTGTGGCGGGTTGGTTAGAAACGCGGGCACGCATACATTTTCTTAGCACCCTGGTTCTTGTAATAGTTGCCGCCATAAATTAGCGAGAACTCAAGTGCACCATATGAGCCATTGTAGGGCGATAGGGTAGATACTGTAAAGTCATAGCTGCCCGTAACCTGCAGGCCGCCGAACTGATAACCCAGCACACCAATAAACGCATCATTCCAGCGGTCAAAAAGGCCTAGTATTAATTGTGAAGCCCTTGCATCGCTGGACGAACCCAGGTTGATGCGGGAAAGCGAGCCGGCTATTAGTTCCGATGCGCTGTTCTGTGTAGTGTAATAAACTGACGGTGTGAGGATGACATCGGGCCCTGCCCTGAAAATTACGTCCACGTTGCCAGTAGGCCTAAGGCCCACTTCATTTGTTTTACCAAAGAAACTTTCATTGGGTTTATTGATGTTGGTAAAGCCGCCGCCAATTTTTATGTACAGGCCGTCGTTAGGGAATATTGACAGGTTGAAGCCTGCTGCTACTGAGGTGAAATTGGTTTTAATAACGCCAGCTTTTTCGCCATTCGGCAGGTGGGAATTGAAGGTAAACCCATCCCACTGGGCATCAAACGACAAATTATCGTAGTTAACACTGCGTTGCACATATGCGGCCGCGCCGCCAAATGATAGCAGCGTTGTGGAGCTTAAATGCAGGTGGTAGGCGAGCGAACCCTGCACCTGGAAGAGCGATAAGTCGCCATCGCCCGCTTTATCGGTAAACAAGGCACCGCCCAGGCCTATCCAGTTGGGGTGCTCCCCTTCGCGGTTGCCGCCTATTTTCAGGTCGCCGAAAGCTGACATTGTTTTATATGGCACAGGCAATGTAGCCCACTGGTTCCTGTAGTTGGCACCCAGCCTGAAATCGTATTCTGGCATCAGGCCTGCATTGGCCGGGTTGAGCAGCAGCGGGGCATTGTAGTATTGGCTAAAGTGCATGCTTTGCGCCCCGGCTTTGCCGGCAAAACATAAGCATGCAAAAATGGCGAGTATGGAAATACGTTTCTTGCTCATCGTAATAGAGTTATATTTCCCTTCAATAATTTGCTGGTTTCATCTATGAAAGATACGCTCAGCACATATGCGTAGGCATCAATAGGCTGTGGCTGCCCTTTGTACGAGCCATCCCAGCCTATGTTTTTACTGGTTGTTTCAAATATCAATTCGCCCCAGCGGTTGTATATTTTAAGGTCAAGCGTTTTTATAGCGGCTCCCCTTACATATAAAATATCGTTTTCACCATCGCCGTTAGGGCTAAAGCCAGATGGTAGCCCAATAATAGGCACAACATCAGCAGGCACTTCTTTACAGGCTACCGACGGGCAGTTGCTATTGTTGTAGGCTGTTAGGCAAGCCCTGTAAGTGCCTGTCTTATTGTACTGATGCACAGGGTTAGTTTCAATGCTGGATGTTGCATCGCCAAAATCCCAGCTGTAGCGCACCGCATTAACCGACAAATTGGTGAATGACGTCGGTACATTTGCTTCAGGTGTAATAGGTACAAACGAGAAATCGGCGGTTGGTGCACCTATTACCTTTATTATTTGCCTGAAGGTGTCAGAGCCATTGCATGCGCCGGGGTTATCTACGACCACGGTGACGGTATATGTGCCCACCGCAGTAAAGGTGTGCGTGGGTGCAGTTACCGTAGAACCACTGCCGTCACCAAATTCCCAGGTAACCGTTGTGGCATTATGTATGACAGTGGAGGGCGTAAATGCCGTTCCTAAACAGACGGAATCGGGTATTGTAAACGTTGCCGAGACGTTGAAGCCGGACAATTTGATTACGTGCTTGACAGAATCAACTGAGTTACATGCCGATGTGTCCGTCATTACCAGTGTAACTGTATAATAGCCGGTATCAGGGTAGTTGTGCATGGGTGGGTTAGGGCCCACATAGTCCGTACCATCGCCAAAGTACCAATGGAAATTCGAATAGCTGGTAATGCCGCCCGATGTATTGGTGAAGGTAGCTGTATAGGGCCCGCAGCTGTCATTAATTACCGAAGTAAACGCAGGTATAACCCTGCCGGTATCTACCACAATAATCAATGTTTCGGTATCATTAGTTACAAAACAGGCATTGGTATTGTTAGCTGTTAAAGTAACGGTATATGTACCTGCGGTGGTGAAAATATGTGTTGGTGAAAATGTAGTATCGGTAGGGCTGCCGTCTCCATAGTTCCACGAAAAGTTAGCGCCATTAAGGGTAAGGTTAGTGAAATTGACGGTGAGCGGCGCGCATCCGCTGGTGCTGGGCCCAGCATTAATATGCACCTCTACAGGGCCCAGGTTGAAAGCTATTTTTAATGAACCCTGGTTACAGTTTCGGCTCAGGTCAACCGGCCCCCAGACTGTTGAAGGCATTGTGGGGAAGCCTGCACCGCAATAGCCACCACCGGGGTTTGTGGTAGGCGTGCCGCCGCAGTTAGCGCAAATGCCCTGATAAATAATACCGTGTTTATCGAACCGGCTGGTACCGCCATCCACATGCTCGCCATGTATGGCTGACGTGCAGTTACGGCCAAAATAAGTGGCATAGCGTAAGGTGGCGAGGTTAGCCCCAAAAACAATAAAATAAAAGTCGCTGCCGTCGGTTGAAGACTGATAGGCATCGCTTGTTGTTGGCATACCGGCACAGGTGCCTGTGGTAGACCCCGTAATGCCCAGTGTGCCGCCCCAGCCTGCATAATAAACATTTGAGCAGGTATCAACAAGGAAGGCCGTAGGCGAAATATTGGTAAAAGAACTTGAACCTGAACCAAAAACCGTAGAAATAAGGTCGGTAGTAAGGTTGCGGTCAGTTTTCATGATGAACTGAGTGGAATTGGGATTGGAATATACGCCTGATGTTACCGGGAACGCGCCACCTATTGACTGGCCCATAACATAAACATCGTTAGTAGGGTATATCTGAATGCCATATACCTGGTCGTAGCCCGATGTGCCCACATAAGTACTTTTTTGGAGGGAATAAGAGCCGCTGTTCAGGAATTTAGAGATGAAGCCGTCAGCGCCGCCGCCTTGAAAGGTTGCCTGGTAGCAGCCAGATGTGGTGGGGTAGTTGGTACTGGCGGTACCGCCAGCCACATAAACGTATTGCTGTAAACTGTCAAACGCCAACACATAAGCAGCATCAGGCCCGTTGCCTGACAGGTAAGTACTCCAGATAAGGCTGGTGCAAGCGCTGTTCATTTTAAATATTATACCATCCTGGCTGCCAGAGAGCGTTGTGGAAATAGCAGTAGATGTAGTAGGGAAGTTGGTTGATTGTGTACAGCCAGCTACATAAATATTGTTGGAATTATCTACCTGCACCTCGCTGCGCGAATCATCGCCGTAGTTGTGCTTCAGGTCGGCATACGTAAATTCCGAAGAATCATAATTTACGCAGTCGTTGCCAGTGCCACCTATGTAGGTGGAGCCTATCAATCCCGTGCCAGTGCTATTGAGTGTGGTAACTACCATATCCCAACCTCCACGGTTAGTATTCTGGTAACAGCCTGATGTTACCGGGTAGTTGGTAGATAGCGTTCGACCTGCAATAACGAGGTTGCCAGCTCCGTCAACAATCATACTGTGGGGGTGCTCGTTGCCAGCGCCGCCAATATACGTGGCATACATCCTGTTTGTGCCGCTTGGGTCAAACTTAATAATGGACATATCGGCACCATAGGCATAGCCGTCTGATGCGCCGCCAAGGCCGTAGCCGCCGCCCCATGTGGTCTGGAATGCACCTGTAGAGACAGGGAAGCTGCCGCCTCCAGTTTCCGTACGTGTGTTAACAAGG